>JAISZW010000037.1 GCA_031284445.1 Candidatus Methanovirga basalitermitum
GTTTTGTGTGGATGATACTTTTAGTAAAGTAAAGGTTTATGATCATTTTCGATTTTTTTCAAAAATCGAAAAAAACTCCACACTTTTTTACACCCTCGAAGTAATTTAAGCACTTCCAAGTTATCTCATTCAATGTAAAGATTCTCTGTAGTATCCCAATCTTTACTCTCCTCCATGCAAAGTCTGAGTGTTACAGTAGAAGGTTTTTAAGCTTCAAAATAGCTTTACTCTTACCATTCCAACTAAACTTATATCTCTCAGGAGAATCATCAATCTCATCAAAGAGAATAGATTTAAGCTTATCGAAGTCAATCTTATCCTCAGTAGCTATTTTTGGAAATAATTCTTTCAATTTAACTATGTTATCTTCTAAAATATTCTTACTTTGACCATTGATTTTTGATTCAACCATATTATCCCATATTATTTATAAAAATCGTTCACATTCATCAATAAATGCTTTTGCATCATTTAAATCTTGCTCTGCTTGTTCTTTTGTAGCTTTAAAAGAAAAATCATAGTCAACATTTTCTCGATCATCTTCAAGATTAGATAAAATTTCAGCTTTTTCATTGTCAAAATCATCTTTAACAACATATTCTAATCCAAAATTTTGAATATTACCACTATGCTTCTTTGAATCAACACCTTTCTTAAAAAGCAATGCCTTAGATGCATGAAATGTTGCATAATGTGAACGACTAATAGAATCAGAATAATAACCTTTATCAAAAAGTAATTTTGCCACTTCTAAAGACTCATATGCTTTTTTAATAGCTAAATCAATCCTTTTATCCATAATAATCCTGCTATGATTTTAGTACAATACCATCTTTTTCAATATCCATATAAAATGGAAAATCTATATGAGAATTATATTGGTTTAAATGTCTCATTTTAATAGAAATTCTTTCACCTATTGACATTAAAATATTAAAAACTCTATTATAAATATCCTTTCTTATTTTAAGATCATCATTCTCTTTTTTTGTAATTATAAGAATATCAATGTCAGATTCTTCATCATCATCTCCACGAGCAACAGAACCAAATAATACTATCCTTTCAATTTCTGGATGGTTTAAAGAGTTAGCAAAGTCAATAGCTATTTGTTTTCTATCAATCACTTCTTTTTTTGTGGTGGAATCAGAGACTGTATCCATACTTTCACCTAAAGAAACTATTTTATTTAAAATTTCATGTTTTAATTGTGTATTTTTTTATTAATAAAATTTCCTTTCAAACTTTTAAAAAAGTTTGACCAAAAAGCTAAGAATTAAATAGTTATAAATTCATTAACTCCAAATGTTTTCAATGATTCCTTAATATTTGTCTTATCAGAATCACTACGAAAACCATTATCCTTAAAAACAATTCTTATTGTTTCTGGTGAAAGTTCTTTTATTCTTTCTACAAGAGGAATAGCTATTTTTTTAGTAATATTATCATCTAAACAAATTAATAAAGCCCCAAAACCAATAGAATAAACTTTCCATCCATCCACATTAAATTCATCGATAGCTAATCGTAAATCAATACCATATTTTAACATTATTTCATAGACAAGATCTAACTCAGTCCGTCCAACCACAATATTATCAGAAGAATCCAAAATAGTCTGTTCAATATCATTGAAATCTGGATTCCACTTATTCAAGTTCGATGAATCCAGTTTGAAGACTTCAAATCCCATGTCTAAATTTTTGTTGTTTGATTCTGATTTAATTTTTTCTCCAACTCGACGAATCCTTTCTTTACCTATTTCAGCTATTGTTTTATAGTCTGTTTTAAATGCTTCTGATTTTTCATCTATTTATATGGCAACTGAACCATTATAAATCTTCTATTTCCCCCATCAGCTGCATTTAATTTCATTACAGCATGAGTTGTTGTAGATGGACCTGAAAAAAAGTCCATAATTATAGAATCTTTATTTGTAATAATTTTTATTATATCCTCAACAGCATAAACAGACTTAGGAAAATCAAAAGTTTTCTCATCCATTAAATTTTTTAAAACACGAGTCCCATAAGCAGTAGCATTATATTTTTTATCTACCCAATGAGTAGTGAATACCTGCTGTTCTCTTATTTTATACAAAATCTCAATCTTTCCAGATTTATCATTATATTTGGCTTTTAATTCATTTGCTTCAAATTTCTTCTTAAAACCATCAGGCAAAACAACCCAAGTTCTTTCAGTTCCTTTGTTGTCAATTGGTAAAACTTCTTCAAAACCATCTTTTTTTTCTAAAGAAATTTCTTTTAAATCTTTACTAACATAAATATGATAAAAACCTTTAACTTTTTGGCTTCTTAAAGTATCTCCACGAACAAAGTTTTTCCACTTAAAACTCCCAATATCGTCTTTATCATTGAATTCTTTCCTTTTTTCATCAGATAAAACCACTTGATTAAATATAGTATTGTCTTTATTTTTTGCATAAACTAACATGAACTCATTGGATGCTGAAAAAAATTTTGAATGTTGTCTACCTTCAGGTTTATGTACAATTGTTACCAAACCAAGCCTATTATACTCACCATACATTTCATTACAAATATTGATTAAATTATTCAGTTCATAATTATCAATAGTTATAACAATACAACCATCATCAGTTAATAAATTTCTTGCTAATTTTAGTCGCGGATACATCATATTAAGCCAATTAGTATGAAATCTACCTGATGACTCAGTATTTGTACTTAATTTAAGTCCATTGCGCTCTCTCTCTCTCTCTCTCTCTGAGTAGAAAGTTGCCATGTGACTTTTAAATAATAATCAATACTATCTTTATAACTATTTTTATAAATAATATCATTTCCAGCATTATATGGAGGATCTATATAAATCATCTTGATTTTATTGTAATATGTCTTTTGAAGTAGTTTAAGAACTTCTAAGTTATCTCATTCAATGTAAAGATTCTCTGTAGTATCCCAATCTTTACTCTCCTCTTTACATAGTCTGAGTGTTCCAGTAGATGGTTTCTGTGCTTCTTGGATAACTTTTGCTTTACCATTCCAACTAAAATTATATCTCTCAGGAGAATCATCTATTTCATCAGAAAATAGCTGTTTCAATTTATCAAAGTCTATTTTATCTTCTGTAGTTATTTCTGGAAATAATTTTTTTATTTTATCTATGTTATCTTTTAGATTGAACCTCCCCTCCCTAAATAGAGGAAGGGGATTCGTAATCCACTAACTAAGGTTAGTTTTTCTAAAAGCAATCCCTGTAGTTCCTACAGTTCGAATGTTGATACTTGCATTAATATCTCTATCATGCTTAGTATTACATTTAGTACAAGTCCAGCTTCTCATAGATAGTTTAAGTTCATCAAATTGATTACCAC
>JAISZW010000046.1 GCA_031284445.1 Candidatus Methanovirga basalitermitum
AATGCTGGGTCATCCTCATGAGTCTCATCTTTATTAACGATACAGTAATCATCAACACTAATCTTTTTACCAGGCCAAATAATCTCTGCATCATCAACAGTAACTGGTAAATCCTCAAAGACAGGCACCCCACCAAGGAATATTCCAACTACTTCTGGGTCTATGATCTTCTTCCAAGTAGTGTCAGTGTATTCTTTGTATTCGGGTCCATTGACACCCACCCTGAAACCAGCTATATTACCTGCAGTTATATTTTCTGTGAGTAGTACAGCATTATTTTCAGGGTCTTTTATTTCTATTTTATTTTTAAAATCAGTTAAAACCATTCTAAAACAAAATCCTCTTCTTTTTTTTATGTGTCTAGTGTATAAACGGCTGACATACAATTTATATCAGTTTTATCAACCAATAAACCATTATTATCATTCTTTAAAATGTTATTATTATTATTTGAGATATTAACATCAACACTACGATTATAACCACTACCCCCAACATTAATCGTATCCTGTGGACTGGTTATCTGTGTTGGATTACCATCACCACCATTACTATTCAATGGGTAGTAAACCAGTATATCAGGATCATGTAAATCCACAGTTTCCCCTGCTATATATGTCTCGATGGTAGCGATAAAATAACAGACATTATTTATCTGTTGTGATGTGTAGATGGTTAAACCATCATTATAATGCTTACTAAAATTAATAGCTATTACTTGATTCAAATCATCAACAGCATAGACCTGTAAATCACGTTTATAACCCCTGAAAGAAACAATTAAAATTTCATCAAGGTAAAGATAACCGATTAATCCATTCTCTTTATTACGGTCCATGTATAGTTCTTTTAATATGCAGTAAGCGGTGCTTGGATTGTTATTGATTTCATGTTGTGTTGGGAAACCCATAATTTACTCACTTCCTCCAACTTCTAATCATTATTATTTATGTTTAGCTAATTCTTATTTCTTAGTTTTGGTTGCCCTCTTACTTTTAGAAGCACCAGCATCCTCATCATCTTCAGGGGTGTATTCAGATATTATTCGTGTGCCATCAAACACCGTATTATCAACATGAGCCAAATACTCATCATAACCCAACTCACTCACCTGACTACTATTATCACAATCCCCGAAGATAGCACCAATACTCGCTATACTATTCCAGTTGAAATAAACTGATCCATCACTACTCGGAACATTAACATTACGTGCAATAATAGTCACATTCTCACTAGAGTCAGCTCTCCTCATCGCAAAATCAAAATTAGCTGCCTGAACCTTAATAGTGTATTTAGCTGGAACAGTAATATTCTCAGGAATATCCATAATATAGACTATGTTATCTGTGCCTGCTTGATAGATTATTATTCTTCCACCACGATATGCTGCTGGTATGCCTCCAGTACTGCAGATATTTAATGTTGTGTATGCTAAACCGTTTATCATCATATAACTTCCACTTGGCATGTAGACTGCGTATAAGACACCACTATAAACACTTGTGCTTATTGGTGTCTGTTCATCAAGATATAAACCCCCTGCACCTGTGGCTTTCATAGTAGCTGTCTCAGAACCATCCTTCTCCAAGCTATCACCATCAAGTGTCATTTGTGCTGATGGAAAACCTAATATGAGGGTTTCTCCTTCTTCATTAGTTAAAACATACTTACTACTGAATTGGGATGTGTCTATTTTACGTGTCTGACCCTCACCACCAAACTCTAATTCCTGCATAAGACTATCAGTAAGTTTCATCTCAACTTCCATGGTCATCTCAGCATTATCAGATGGTTTAAGCTCTCCTCTGAAGCTCACACCAGCATTAATCATTTCTGTGGATGAACCTGTGCAAACATCCTTACAGAAACCACCAGAAGAATCTTCATCCAAATTCAAATTAATGTTCAATGATGCGGTATTAGCACGACAACCAACCTGCGCCCATTTATCAGAGTTGATAACGAAATCACCAGGATGCGGACCACCCACAGCAAATAATGGGTCGATCATTAAGCAAACACAATCCAGATAATTACTTTTCAGTAACCGATTCGATGACATGTACTGCCTGAATGCACTAGATGGTAATAATTCTGATAGGAATTTCATACTGCCATTGTAGGTGGTTTCTGCTTGCACCACACCTTCAGTACTATCGAAGTTTAGGTTTAGTTCGTTGATTTGACATCCAGTCACGTTATGTGATTTAGTCTCATGATTACCACTGTAAAGTGTTAGACTTTGTGGTGTGGGTCTTATACCTGCACTGAAGATGGTTAGAACAAAGTCATGACTGTCTTTAGTTAGTGTGTAGGTGTGTTTTTCGCAGAATGTTGATAATAGGAAAAGATAGTCTTTTATCGTTCCTAACATGTTTACTGATGGGTCGTAGCTGCTTGCTCCTGTGGATGCGACATTGTAGACTCCGCAGAAATCATCGGTGAATTCATTGGATTCTGCGTTATCATTACCTAAACTGTCTCCTGCAGCACCACTACTTATGAAATCTCCAGCTAATCCAGTGCTTGTATTATTTGTGAAATGGTTCGCGTTGGTTGGTGGTGTTGTGTAGGTGAATGGTGAGCCTGATGCTGGGTTTCTTTGTTGGAAGTTAGTCCATTTCTGTTCACCATGTTTGTCTTCTCTTACGAGGTTTAGGTATTTGCTTTGTTTGTTTGGTATTGCCATTTTTACTCTTACCCCCACATATATTAGTTTTTTATGGTTGCTGTTTATAATCCCTCTCCTCTTATTTTTTTAGATGATGATGATTTCGTTGTGGTGGAGTCATCATCTGATGATAACATAGCAGGAGTGGATGTTGGGTCTGTTATTGTTCCTTTACAGAGGTATAGTGGGTTTAGTATTTGTAATCCTATACCAAGACGAACATTCAATCCTCTTTCTTCTTTCAAGTCATCTTTCTCCCATCCGTATGCATATGTGTATGGGAGTTGGACGTTAGCCCCAAAGGTGTCTTGCAGTCCTGCATTCTGGATGTTAACTCCACTTATGCTGTTGGTGAAGCTTTCTGATCTGATCACAAGTCTCGCGAAATCAGCAGAAGCTTTGAAAGCTAAATAATCAAGACTATTATCCTCCAATATATTATTCAAACCAAGAACATAATCAGGAACAACAACATTCTTATTACCAGTAGCCCAATTCCAAATACCAGCATCAGCACTAGCTATACTACCATCCAATTCCTGGAACCTGTTAGCGTTAAACACAAAAACATCAGGCAAATAAGTACCGATCAAATTCCGTTGATAATACGTTTTCAACTGACTGAAGAATAATAAAGGATTCTTACGAAAAGGATCATCAGTCAAAGTCACATTAATACTCTGAGCATTATCAATTAATGTTTGAGTCATAGACATATCAGTCTCCACAGCCAACAACTGAAGATAAGTATTAATATCTGATTGTATTTGCTCGATTTCTGTGTCAGCCTTACGTTTAGAGTAAACATATTGGAAACCTTTCTCCTCAATACTACCATTACGCCATTTAACTTCAAATCCTTCTATTTGAGGGTAGTCGGATGTTTCTGTCATGGATAAATCATCAGTTATTTTCAGTTTTCTGATGTCTGGCATTTCTTTTACTGTTTGGAATCGACCATCCTGGGTGACTGTTTTAGGTATCTTGTTTATTAAATTAAGCATTGGTGATATACTGTTTTGCACATATACACTCATGCCACGATCATTATATAATAAGTCTTTGTTTAATACATTTATTGCTTTACCAGGCATAAATATCAGCTTCCTGCTCCTACTTCTATGACTTCTAATTTCTCACCAGTAGTGACTGTGTTAATAGCTACTACTTTCAATAAGGATACATCTCCAGTTGATGGTATTGATGCGAGTACAGGATCACCATCACTACTAATAACTCCACTATAGACATATTTGGTTCCTGCTGTCGCTCCACCAGTAGGGGCTACTGCTTTTTTTGTAGGTCCGTCAAGAACTACTGTGCCTTTTCTTTTGAATGTTGCGACTGTGTTTCCACTTACTGTGAAGTCTCCTTTTTTTGCATTAGCGTAACCGATTATTAGGTCTGTGGCTGCTGTAGCAGCACTAACAGTATTATCACCTGTTATTTTAACTGGTTGACCATCACTAATCGGGGCACTTAAAGTAAACCATGAATTATCGGTTGCTGGATCCATTATATCACCTGATACGCTTACCATGAAGCTTGATTGGGTAACAGTACCCTCATTAAAAAAGAAGGGTCTACGGATTTTCCTGTGCTGTCCACGACCACTCATTGTATCTCTCCGAATGTTGGTTCTAATTTATACACTTCTTCATCATTTTTAGAGGTTTCAACACTTTTTTTACCTAATTCAACTTGTGGTTTAGCTGTAGTTGGAAATAAGCTTTTATATGCACTTAATCCAATATTTTTCACATGGTTATAGTGTGCCGTTTTTTGTGCTGGTAAGACTATTCCACTACTAATTAATCCATCTACATAGTTTTCTGCATTAGCATCATCGAGGATAGCTTGTTTGGTGGCTTCTTTGGTTTTGGCTACTAATTCCTTAAAGTTAATGGATTTAGCACCTTCAACTTGTGGAGCTTCATTCACTTTAAAATGCTCTAAAGCATCGTGCACTACTTCTTCTAGTTTATCGAATCTTGATTCTAAGTCATTAAATCTTGATTCTAAGTCATCATCATTATCTTCATTTTCTTGAGGTTCACTATCTATTTGTTTGGGTTCCTCTACTACTGGTTCAACAGGAGTATTACTATTCTTCATAGATTTCAACATCTCCTTATTATTTTTATTATTTGTTGGAATGTTCATATTATTTAAAATCGCACTCTCACATTCCTTACAATTAGGTAATGAACACCTAATTTCATTATCCTTAACATGTTCAATTAAATCTATTTTTATTGGTTTGTTTATATATACTTTACTATTATTTTCATTAATATTTTTAGGGTTGGACTTGATAGCACATTGTTTGCATGCAGGAGAATCAACAATACTAACACTACTATAAGTTAAATCAATAGTCTCAAAAATATCAGTATCGGGATTTAGTGTTGGCATATAATAAAATTCAGTTGATAATCCTTGAAGTTCACCATTATTGTATTTCTCAAGAATTTTAGGATTATGAATTTCAGCCTCATCAATGATGATCCTACTCTTCGTGCCATCCTCATAATCCTCCAGGTGATAATCAAGAATTTGTCCAACCTCAAGTAGACCTGTATCATTAATGAGTTTATCAGTCTCATCATCAGGGATAAAACAATGATGTGATACTTTTAATGGGATTGGTGCTCCATTTAATTTATCTAAAGCACCGTGCATAGTTTCTTTAGTGTGTTGAGTTGTTCTATTGTATACTGAGAATAAATTAGTATCATCCATTACTGTACCAGATAGGACACTTTTAGATCCGTCTTTATATTGATCATCATCAAATTCTGATAATAATAATTTAGCTATCTTAGACTTTATATTATTAACTTCTCCTTGACTAATACCTTTAACATGACCAACCATCTTAAAAGCACTTATTAATCCTTGACGGTTATATGTTCCATCTGGATTCTTTACTGGGAGTTTACAACCATCCTGTTTGTATAAACATGCATTACACCAAGATATTTTACCATCCTGACTGGTGTAATCACTTTTTTTTGGATTCCACCCCATATTAATACCTCATATTATGGCAATGTTCTATCTGTTCTGGAATGTAATAATGCACATCACACTTGTTATCTACTATGCAAGTATCCCTGAAAGTATTCAGGAAATCCGCGAATAAATCATCTGTTTTCTGCTGATATAATTTGTATTTATTATTCTCTAATTGACTGTATGATTCCATAGCTAAGAATAAGTGCGATAAAGTGTAGTAGTTTACTATGTTATCAATATCTATCTTGTTTTTAATATTCATTGTGCAATAATCTTCAAAACCAGTATCATCACATTCATCAGTATCAGTAGTATTTTCTTTTTTGTATAAAGGTAAGCATTTACTGATCAACTTACCTTTAATCTCAGTATTAGCTAATGATAATGCATTCTTTATATTCTCATTAGTTGTGAGATTACTGCCAAGACTTAATATTTCTTTAATGAATTCCATATCCCCGAATTGTATATTACTAAACAAAATCATCAATTATCATAACCCCCCATCATGGGAATTTTAATCTAACACTACTACTATCATTACTACTACTATTATCAGTATCAGATCCTTCTAGGTCTTCATGCTTGACAGTATAAGTCTCATCAAAGTAATTATTCAAAGTATTATTAACAATATTCAGATAAACATCACCCTCACGTTTCAAACCAAGATTAGGTAGTATATCATTATAGAATTCTTTATAATTAGTCTGTTTTAATGTGTCTAATTCGAATTTAGGGTACTTAACCACACCTGTGAAGTTGAGATCCACTATTGTTTGGATGAGGTTGTTCATTGTTCCGTTGATTAGTTTACTGAATTCATCCATGTTTTTATATGTTATTTTTGTGTTGACTTCTTCTCGTGCGTATGATCCTGTGTCAGATGAGTCGAAGATTTTGTTTATTCCGAAGATGCTGTAGATGTCTCGGCTGATGGATTCTTTTGTTGCTTCGAATTGACTTATGTTATCTTTACCATCTTGTAGGAAGTTGATGTCCTCATCTTTGTCTATGAATACTGCTCCTCCTTTACTGTTCACCATCGTTGAGATGTATTTTCTCATGGTGTTCATTTCATTTTCATCATTAGTGTCTGTTTTTATTACTGCTGTTGGTAATGATTTATGTTGTAGATATAGGTGATAATTATCTAGCATTTCGGTGTAGTCTTGTATCTCTCTCCAGATATCTTGGAGTATGCTTCTACCGTATGGTTGTTCTGTGTTATGGTTGTATAGTGTGATTAATGATTTATTGGATGGTATGAAACCATCAGCTTCATCATTATTATTATTTGATGGGTAAAGATTAATACCATTTTGCTGAACACCAATCAACTCACCACTCTCTTCATCATATCTGAAACAACCACCAACACCACCACTATCATTATTCCATCCACCATAAATATTAATATTATTATTATCAAGTGTCCATTGCTGCACCTTCACTATATCAACAGGAACAATATAACCATTCTCCTCCTTGTAGAGTATTTCTTGGACTGTGAAACCATACTTAATACTATAAAGAATATTTTTAATAACCCTCACCATATCCAAATTACCTAGAACATCCTCAATGAAAACAGATAAATCACTATCCTGTGAAATCTGATAAGACTGTTGTGATAATAAACCAACAATGAAATTATACGCATTATTTACTGGTAGGATTTCACAGTTTTCTTTGATGAAATTGTATTCTTGCCTAAAACCACACTCATCATCAATATTATGAGGGTGGTTAGTTGAATTTGTTGTGTAGGATTTCTTCACACCAATTAATAATCTCTGTATTCTGCTCCTCAGACTCATGTGTCATCTACCCCCCCCATGTTAGTGCTTCGTAGTTCTTACGACCACGATAATTATCAATAATAGGTGCACGCAAACTATCAACAAGATGATCATCCACTTTCAAAGGACGGGATTCACCGCGCATAGTTGCTTTAGGATCCCATCTATATGATTCTAATCCTCTTATCAGATTCTCACATTCCGTATTGATGAGTATTTTGTTCTTATAGAATAGGTCTTTAATAACACTAATATCAGCTAAAGTATCTGGTTTATATATCTTCAACCGTTTATAAAAAATATATTTCAAACTACTTTTAATATTGTTGTAGAGGCTGGTTGCATCATGTGGTAAGTAGAATTTAGTTATCTTTTTATCAATTGTTGCTGCGAGTTCTGCTATTTTGTCTGATAGTTCCTCATCACTTAGACCATGACCGTTATGTTCTTTTATATCATAATAGTATTCATCAAGAACATAAAAAATATTACCATCATGTTCTCGTTTCAACCCTGTTAATAGTGCACATGAAACTGAACCTGGCCCATAATCAGTGCTAATGTAATACTCATCAAAAACCATATCATCATTATTATTGTATTGGAAGAGGTGTTCATCGGAATTGAAATTATCATAAATCAAACCTTCTTCAGCCACAGGCTCACCCAGAATATACCTCTTATACTCCACACTACCTTTAGGATATGTGGCTAACAATGAATCCACATATTCTGATGGTAGATGCGGGTTATCCCATAACTGATAATTCCAAACATTCATCAACGAATCCAAGTTAGTGTTATGTATCCATTTACGGTAAATCCAATGATTAGGATTGGTTGGATTCATAGTAGCCCAGAAACAAGCATCACGTTCACTCAAACGAGTGTACGCCATATTGAATGGCTCCTCTGGTATGAGTCCTAACTCATCAATCAACATATATTTAGCTGTTAATCCCTGAACACGACCCAACGCTGAATCATTATTAAACCCAATTAAAACAATCTTATTCCTATTCCACTTAATATGAGTCTCACGCTCATAATCAAAATCAACCAACTCATCCAAACGGAACCGCTTAACAATACTAAACAACGGATCAATCAAATTATTTCGGAGTGTCTTATGACTATACGCACCAAGGATAACATTATGCTGCTCATCCGATATACTCATCATAGCACCCAGGAACTTCAACAAAGATGCTATACTTTTACTTGACCGCACAGAACCATGCAAAATATTTATCCGTTTATCTCGGCTCCTTAGGAACTTATCAGATAAACAAGGAGCACCATCACTATCATTATAAGGTGAATAATCAAATTCCTCATATTGTTCGAAATCAACATTACTCAAAAGTCATCAAACTCCCTGAAGTGAAGATGTTTTTAAACTCCTCCAAATACTCACGCGTACTATCAGATACACCCTGCTTACTCTCAACCACTTTTTTATCAACGTAGTCATCCACTCCAGATAGAGTGGTGAGTATTTTATTAACAGCTGGATAGTATGGTTTATCTCCTTCAGTCATCTTATTAAGACATCGATGAACACGTAGGATATTCTCTGCTTTAGCTTTATCATACTCACAACTGAACCGTGCTAACTCTGAACCATGTAAGCCTTTTGATTGTGCTTTACGACCATTATTTTTCCAGTCTTTAACTGTATTAGGCCGTAAACCCAGGTAGCGGTCTAGTACTACGTCAGGAAAGCCTTCATGTGCTAATTCAATAGCTTTTTTTCTTTTTTTTCGTGTGAATTCTTTGTAGAGTGGTGTTGTGTCATATTCTGAGAAAGAATTATCTTCTATTTTTTTTGTCATCGTTTTATTTTTTCCTTTTTGTTTTGAACTACTATGGCCTAAGGAGGCCATAGATTTACTTATAATCATAATTTATTTGATCGTTTTAGTATATAAAGATTTACTCTGAATTTAAAAGTTATACTGCTTAGTATAAGTTACAAAAAAAACTATAAAAAAAATACTAACTTATACTAAGCCGTCTAACCTTTTTACTGAAAGTTTGCATAGTTCTCGATAGCTATGAACTATTTTTTTTGGATAGTTTTTAGTTGTTTTAGGTTATAACAGAATTTTGATGCTATGTTTTTAACATGGGGTTCTTGTCACATTGTGACAAGTACATGAAGATTTTTCAGGACTTTCTTTTATCAAAGCAAATGGTCTCTACACATGGTATGCTACGAACTGATTCTTTTCTTTTTTCGTCTATGTTATCGGTTTGTATTCTGGGTGTTGATTCATCATGTGCATTGTAGGCTTTACAATTACCTCTTATTTGGTTTAAATTCTTCCAATGATCAATGAATTTTAATAGCTACCTTTTTATTCTTTTGAAATATGCATTTTAGTTTGTTCGTAAGGTCTTTTAAGTATTAAATATCTCTATTGGATAGGGTAATAGATCATTTAACTTGTTTATTTTTCAAAAAAGTAGGAGGCTAAAAAAAATTATCAATCTGGAAGTGTCCTGAATCTGAAGAACTTATTTTTTAACAAAGGATTGAACATGGTAGATAAAGAGTCAGGAAATGGTTTTTATAGTTAAAATGAGAATTTTATAGTTTTTAAGAAGACGAATTTCATGAACTTGAAGGTCAAAGAGGTTCAATTCCCCATCTTTTTAGGTCTTCTTCACTTACAATCAATTTACAAACTTCACGATAAACATTCATCACATCCCCCTCTCCTTTTCTAAATAAATCTTTGTCTAATGTTTCAAAAGTAGTTATATTCCAAAATCTACATGTATCTGGACTTATTTCATCACCTAATGTAATATTTCCCATTATATCTTTACCAAATTCAAGTTTAAAATCAACTAAAAGAACACCCACATTTTTTAAAAATTCACTTAATATTGCATTGATTTTTAAAGTTATTTTCCTAATCTGATTAAGTTCTTCTTTTTTAGCTATTTCTAAAGCAATGATAATATCATCGTTTAACATTGGATCATGATACTCATCATTTTTAAAATCCATTTGAATTATAGGTGGGTTAATATCTTGTTTTTCTCTAAAAGGAAACTTTTTTATTAAGCTTCCAGTAGCGATATTTCTTAATATTACCTCCAATGGAATCATGTCAAGTTTTTTAGATAAAATAACTCCTGGTTCTATAAGTTCTATGTATTGAGTACTTAATCCATTTTCTTCTAAAATCTCAAATAACTTAGATGATATTAAGCTGTTACACTCCCCTTTCCCTTTAAGATTATCTTTTTTTTCACCATCTCCAGCCGTAATATCATCACGAAATTTAATAATAACATAGTCCTTATTTTCATGACTGTAGACATCTTTAGCTTTTCCACTAAAAAATAACTCTCCTATTTCATTCATATAATCACCATTTATTAATAGTACATTGAATAGTTTAATCTTTGTTAAACATTTATCTTTTTAATCTTTTATAAGAAATCAACTCATTTTTATTAACTAATTATTATACCATCTTTTCTTACATTAGTATAAAATGAAAAATTTATATCTGAATCTTCGTTATCATCCTCACGAGCAACTGATCAAAATAAAATAATCTGTTCAATTTCCCTATAATTTAAAGATTTTGCAAAATCAATAGCTAACTGTTTTTTATTCATTAGAATACATCATAAATATTTTTCTTAATTTTAATATTTAAAATTAATGATTCAGTAATTCAAAGAAAATTTTTAAATGAAAAATTTTTCAAAAGTAGAAATAATTCTATTGATTTCCTCATCACCAATTTTAGGCCATAATCCAATCCAAAAAGTATTTTTTGAGATAATTTCAGTATTTTTCAATGAAACCATGTCTTTTTCTTTTAGTTCATCGCAATAAAACTCATTTTTACCTATTTTTATTTTATAATGAGAATCAGCAAAAAGTGGTTGTCTTAAAATATTACCTGCAAATAGCTGTCTTGTTCCTATTTTATTTTCTTCTAAAAATCTTAATAAATCTATGAGATCATATTTATTATTTTCTTTCAATGTTAATATGAATCCAAACCATGACGGATCTGCATTTTCTTCATGAGTGGGTAGAATTAAATATCGTGAAAATTTTTTCAAGCCATTAATAAGAAGTTTAAAGTTCTTTTTTCTCTTTTGAGTAAATTTATCTAATTTTTCTAATTGGGCAAGTCCAATAGCTGCCTGCCAATCGGTTATCTTTAAATCGTATCCAAAATGAGAATAAATATATTTGTGGTCGTAGCCAAATGGCAAAGTACCAAATTTTCTATTAAATCTCATCCCACAGGTATTATCATGACCTGGCTTACAGTAACAATCTCTACCCCAATCTCTTAAAGATAAAAGAATAGAATATAATGTATTGTCATCGGTAGAAATGGCTCCTCCTTCTCCCATTGTAATATGATGAGCAGGATAGAAACTATATGTTGAGATATGACCATAAGTTCCTGTAAGCTTATCATTGTATTTTGAACTTAAACTATCGCAGTTATCTTCAATAAGCCAAAGATTATATTTTTCAGCTATTTCTGTTATTTTCTCTAAATTAAATGGATTTCCCAGGGTATGGGCTATGAAAATTCCTTTAGTTTTATCAGTTATTGCTTCTTCAATCTGATTTATATCAATATTGTATGTTGAAAGTTCAACATCTACAAAGACAGGAACTAAATTATTTTGTATTATTGGTGCAACTGTGGTTGGAAAACATGCTGCAACGGTTATTATCTCATCACCATCATATACTCGGCGATTAAGTTTAGAAGATTTTAATGCAGAAACAGCCAATAAATTTGCTGATGAGCCTGAGTTAACAGTTAAAACATAGTTTCTTTAGATATTTCCCAAAATATTGGCAAAACTTATTATCAAATCGCCCAGCAGTTAACCAAATATCTAATGAGGCATCAATCATGTTAAAAAGTTCTTCTTTTCCAAGGATCTTCCCAGAAGGATTAATATAATCCAATTTTTTATTTTCATCAAGAAACCCAGAAAGCATGAAATGAAGAAATTTTCGAAGAATTTTATCAAAAGATGACTTATTTAATTTATCTACGGTTTTTAAATTATGTTTGTTCATTATACTTAAATCAGATAAATCTACTGAAAATGTTGTATCAAAATAAGAATTTTCAGTATCTACAATAGAGAAAACCTCTCTAAATTCAGAAGTATTTTCATTATAGTAATCAAGAGAACTTTCAATTTTTACAACTAAATTTTCACCTCTAGATAAAATAGCTATAATAACTCCATTAAAATCTTGATTATTTAAATTAACAATGTGTCTCAAAAATATGAAAAATCAACGGAATCCCCATAGAGATTCAACAGGATATACCATCAGATTTCATATTTTTTCCAAAAGTACATCCAAATTAAAAATTAATTATTAAAATAAAGATAAATGATTCTTTAAATTAAAAAATAAGTGATTT
>JAISZW010000047.1 GCA_031284445.1 Candidatus Methanovirga basalitermitum
AAATAAATGAACATGAAAAAATTGAAAATCATCTTACAGTCAATCATTCACGAAAAGAATATGCGAATGGTAAGGTTCATGTGAATACTTGTGAAAATAGGCATTCATTACTTAAACCGTTTTTAAAAATTTTTAGAGGAGTGTTTAAGAAATATTTAAACGGTTATGTTATGATTTATCAGCTATTTTATTAATTACAAAGAAGATGCACCATGATAAAATACTCCAAACCATAATGAAAGAACGAACTATATCAGGTGCATGAGCGACAAAAAATATAAAATACTTTACGAACTACTGATTATAAATTCATTAAAATATTAATTTCAACAATAAAGTCATTAACATTATAAAAGTAGTAACTTGTAAAGTGACTAATATATTTGTGGTTCTCTTCAATACTTTAATATCAGATTCAATATGTTTAAGATCATTATTCACAATTTTATCCATTCGCCCATCTAATTTATCCATTCTCCCTTCTAATTTATCTATTCTTTTATCAAACTCATTTTCAAAATGATCTATTTTATGATTTAGATCGTTTTTCATTTCTCTTTGATCTTCTTTAATATCATTCAACTTCTCAATGATTAAATCTTCATTATTCATAATACTACTCCCATACATGTTTATAACATTACTGTTAGATATTATTTCCTCTAAATTATGAGTAAATAGTTATTGATTTTTTATAAACCAAAAATATCTGCTATAGCTTAAAGTTAATGGTATTGATCTTAAACCAAGTTTTGTGGATCTTGTTTGTCCCAAATAAGAATTGTAAAGATTATGGTGAAATTGAAAACGGTAATGTGGGTAGTAATGGTACTTTATACAACCAAAAAACGGGTATTGTTCATAATATGTTTGCAACAATGCTCTAAAAATCTCATCAAATGCAAATATCGTTATTTGCGAAGGAAAATTTGGAAGATATATAATACTTAAAATAGTTTTAAATATTCATCTATGATTTTATTACCATCTAAAAATGTTAAGTCGTGTTCTTTTGCATAATTCTCAGCACTTTCTATTGATCGTGATTCTTCTGTCCTTCCATCCATCATTTCACAAACTACTGTAACTGGAGTTATACCAGCTATTTCAGCTAATGATAAACTAAGCTCTGTGTGACCTTGTCGTTTTTTAAGTAAACCATCAGCACCTCTTAATAGTGCAACATGACCTGGAGAACGGAATTCGTTTCCAAATTGGTCAAATCTTTTATCTTTACATAGTTTTGCTATACTGCTTATGGTTAGAGCTCTATCGTTATCAGTTATTCCTGTAAATGTTTTTCTATTATTTACCCAGAGAGAAAAAGAGGAGCGTTCATCGTAAGGTATATCATTAGGAGTTAACTTGCCTAAAACAGGAAATTTATCTTTTGCAAATTCCATAATATCATACATAAAAGGTAAATCAATTTTATCAGAGAATTTAGGGTGAATACAAGTGCAAATTAACCCTCCACTATCCTGTCTCATTGTAGCCACTTGAGAACCAGTAACAAACTCTGCACCAATCACCATATCTGTCTCACTTTCTCTTTCATCATCATCATATATCAAAACAAATTCACCATTTTTAAGTCTATCAATTCCCTTGTTTAACATCGCATCACCATCCATTAAAGTTTAGATTATACTTTGCAATTTTAATTTTCTAGATTATGGATATAATTCAATTTTTTTTATTCGTCTAATTAAATTCATATTCTTTAGAATTATGCAGTAATTTATCTTTTAAAACCCATATAAAGTAAGTTTAACTTCATCACCATCTTCTAAGTTGAATTTGGCTCTTAAGTTCTCTTCAGAGATAAATTCAATCTCGTTTTCTTTATGAGTAGTTTTATCTGGGAATAGAATAGCTCCATGAATACTGTCTTCTAAAATGGCATTAACAAACTTCACACTACCATGCTTCTCGTCACTACCAATCCTTTTATTGGCTTCTTCCTTGATTTTTCTTATATCTTCAATATATTTATCATCTAAAATAATATTTAATGTACCCTGATATGGTACAAATCCACATTTTTGACTGATATTTTCTTTATAATATTCATCAGATAAAAAAACACACCCTTTACCATATCCACTTGTTACTTTTCCATTTAAATCCATAGTATCCACCAATTAAATATTTTTAAAATAAAACTCATTTTTTAAGAATTTTATCAGCAATTAATATTAAACTTCAAATAATAAAAAAAATTAGAAATAAAATTCAAAAACAGTAATTGTTATAATGTTTTGTAAAACTATTTATATATATTCAATTTTTTAAAGTAATCTCTTTACCAAGTTATGACCCTTATCTATATTTAATGAACCATTAACAACAGAAAATTCATCGTATACTTTAACTTCATCAGGAATATCTGTCGTTGAATAAATAGTTAAAGGAACTGGATCTCTTGAATGAGTTCTAATAGCTATTGGTGTAAAATGATCTGGAAGAATAGCTATTTTATAATCATCATAATCATTAATATTATCTAAAATCTGACCTACAATATATTTATCAATTCTTTCAATTGCTTTTATTTTCTCTTCAATGTTTCCATCATGTCCTGCTTCATCAGGTGCTTCGATATGAATAAATTGAATGTCTTGTTTTTTTAGACTATTAGCAGCATATTTTCCTTTTGCTTTATAATCTGTATCATAGAAAGCAGTTGCTCCTGGAACATTTATAATATCTAATCCTGCAAAAATACCCATTCCTTTTAATAAATCAACACCAGTAATAACAGAACCTTTTAATCCATAGATGTCTTTGAACAATGGAAGTTTTGGTTTTAATCCTTGACCCCAAAGCCAGATCATGTTAGCTGGATTTTTCCCTTCTTCAATCCTCTTTTTATTTATGGGGTGTTCGTTTAAAACTTTTTTTGATTGTAAAATCAACTTTGCAATGATTTTACCTTCATCAACTAAGCTTAAATAGCTATTAATTTCTTTTCCAATAATATCATGAGGAGGAACCATACTTATACTACTAAGAAGTTTGTTTTTAATTATAAATAAATGTTTATAATCCATTCCATTATAAAAAATTGGTTTGTTTACTTCATCTAATAGGAAGTTTCCAAACTGATTACTTTTATTGTTTAATGATTTATTTAAGTGTTTCATAAGAATATTTGCTTCTTGAGAAGTAATATGCCCAGCATTTGAACTTATTAACTTTCCATTTTCTTCTGTTATTAAATTACATCTAAATACTACATCATCATCTGAAAGTTTAATTTTAATACTACCTGCTTCAAGAGGACCTCTACCAGAATAATATTTTAATGGATCATAACCAAAAATTGACATATTGGCAACATCAGAACCAGGATTTAAAGTTTCAGGAACTGTTTGTAATCGTCCTGCTCTTCCTTTTAATGTTAATTTATCAATATTTGGCTTATCTGCTACTTGAAGAGGTGTTTTCATATTTAACTCATTTAATGGCCAATCAGCCATTCCGTCTCCAATTACAACAACATACTTCATTTTCTAATTCCTATAACTTATTATTATTTTTAAATATAGTTTAGCACCAAATTTTTAGCATTAAAACTATCAGATCATTTATATAAATAAATCAGGAAGTTTAGTGCCAATAAATCAGTTTTTTATTATAATAATAGTATGTAAAAAAGTGTGGAGTTATTTGGAAAAATTGACTTTTATTTATAAATAAACTTGAAAATTTTAGAAAAACTCCACAAAAATTTACACCCTCTATAATACAAAAATTATATTAAGTTGATAGTATAATATATCTACTATGACATTAAATTATTTGTGATATTTTTATTAATATAATAAGGAGATGTGTCTTAATGGTAAATGAACATAAAGGTTTAAGATTTGCACACATTACAAAAGCTCATCCATGTTTCAATGAGAAAATCCATGATAAAGTAGGTAGAGTTCATGTTCCAATAGCTCCAAAATGTAATATCTATTGTAATTTCTGTACTCGAGATATAAACAAAGAAGAAGAAAGACCAGGTGTGGCTGCTTGTGTTATGGATTCTGATGGAGCTATTGAACACGTTAATAAAGTTACAAAAGATGATTCTATTTCAGTTGTAGGAGTGGCAGGACCAGGAGATGCATTGGCAAACAAGGAAACATTTGAATTCTTTAAAAAGTTGAAAGATGAAAATCCAGATTTAATTAAATGCATGAGTACAAATGGTCTCTTACTTCCTAAATATGCTGATGAAATAGCTGAACTTGGAGTAAATACAGTAACTGTAACCATTAATGCAGTAGATCCAGAAATAGCTAAAGATATTTATTCATTTATTAGATATGATGGTAAAGTATATAATGGTAAGCAAGCAGCTGAAATATTAATTAAAAATCAACTTGATGGTGTTGAGAAATTGGCTAAAAATGGTGTTATAGTTAAAATTAATAGTGTTTTAATTCCAGGACTTAACGATAAACACATTGAAGAAATAGCTAAAGAGGTTGAAAAAAGAGGAGCTTCACTTATGAATGTTCTCCCACTCATACCACTAAACAAATTAAAGGATTATCCAAGACCTGGTTGTGAATTAATTGAAAGAGTTAGAAATAATGTTGAGGAAATAATCCCCGTTTTCAGAGCATGTACACAGTGTAGAGCTGATGCTTATGGTATACCAGGCAAAAAAGCTGAAGATCATCATCTTGGTTTGACACCTGCAAGTCATTATTGAAAACAAACCTTTAAAAAAGGTTTGATCGAAAAAATGTGGTTTAACACATACAAGACATATTGAAAGCAAACCTTTAAAAAATGCTCCTCTTGTGTATAAATTTAACTGGATCCTTTGCTTTGATGGAGATTGATAGTAAAAGTCTTTATATGATGAAAACCTGGTGAATGAAAGCACAGAGCAGGAAATAATAAGTTTTAATCCTATTTCCTAAATCTCCAACTCTTAAAAATGGAACAAAACCTTCTTCCTGTTTTTCATTATTGAATATCTTAATTTTTGTTCTAAAATTTTCATCTTTTAGTTAAAGGATAATCTAAGTGGTTTTATGAAAGTAATAGGTATTTGTGGTTTACCTGGTTCTGGAAAAAGTCTTATACATGAAATAGCTAAGGATTATAATGTTATTATATATAATATGGGAGATGTAATCCGAGAAGAAGCTTTAAAAAGAGATATGAATACTGGTGATATAGCTATCCAATTAAGAAAAGAGGAAGGCGATAATGTAGTAGCTAAGTTAACTGTCGAAAGGATTAAAAAAAATGAGTATAAAAATAGATTGTTCATTATAGAAGGTATTAGAAGCTTATTCGAAGTTGATTTTATTAAGGAGAATTTCGAGGATTTTAAGCTACTTTCTATATTTGCAAGTCCAAAAACGCGTTTCATGCGTTTAAAGATGAGAAATCGTGAGGACGATAGTAATAGTCTTGATGAATTTAAAAAAAGAGATGAACGTGAACTTAAATTTGGAATAGCTAATGTAATAGTGTACTCTGATTATTTAATAGTTAACGAGTATGATTTTGAAGATTATAAAAAAAAATTAAGAGAGTTTTTTAAATCAATTCATGTTAGTTAACGAATGAATATTACAATAACAATGTGTCTCAAAAATATGAAAAATCAACGGAATCTCCATAGAGATTCAACATGATATACCATCAGATTTCATATTTTTTCCAAAAGTACATCCAAATTAAAAATTAATTATTAAAATAAAGATAAATGATTCTTTAAATTAAAAAATAAGTGATTT
>JAISZW010000052.1 GCA_031284445.1 Candidatus Methanovirga basalitermitum
CATTTACTAAAAAACTCTTTATGTTCTTTTTTAGAATATATCCGTCTTACTCTACCTTGTATAACTTTTCCCATAATTATCACCTCCTTTACTACTAATTCCTCCCCCTACTAAAGTAAAGGGATTCCTTAGCTATTTATGTTGAATAAAATATTAAAATGATTAAAAATTAAATGATATTAATTAAGTAATTATTGTAATCAAGTTTAAATATTATTATATATGAATAGGATGTTTATAATTAATCCTATTAAATTAAACTAAGAAATCATCTTCAAATGCATCTTTAAGTAGAATTTTATCTCCAATAGCTTTAATCATATCAAATGGAACAATATCTTCTCCTTTAGAAATATTTAAAGTGTTTGATATTCCACCTTTTTTTACAATTACTGACTTAATTTCACGGGTTTCCTCATCAAATTCCATATCGTGTGCTTTTCCAACTACTGTTCCATCTGCATTAAGTACTTCTTTTCCAAAAACATCTTGATTTATTTTCATGTTAATACCTCTTAAGCTCATTATTTTATATATGGTTATGAATAATTTTATGCTTTAATTAAAATATATTTATTATATTATTTTATATAACTATCAACATATAAAACATTTATTAAATATAAGACCTATAAAAAAGTGTGGAGTTATTTGGAAAAAATTCACTTTATTTATAAGTAAAACTTAAAAACTTTAGAAAAACTCCACAAAAATTTACACCATCGGTTTAAATATTGATATAAAAGGTTGCAGTGAGAAAAACCGTTACGTAGTATACAATTACTATAAGAGTAAAGAAAAAAAAGATGAAAAATTCGTTTATGAACATATAGATGATATAAATAGTATAATTACTCTACCACTCAATGAAACATTAACTTCAGATTGGAATCCATTTAAATTTAAAGAACCAGTTAAACCATTAACAAATAATGATAATGAAAGTAATAAACATATAATCCCTAAACTATCTGATCTAGTTGATATAACATATAATGAAGGTGGTTCGGTTAATTTTACCGAGCTTGCGAAATGTATAGGTTTATTGAATGATAATGGTGAAGTTTCTACGAGTGTAACTAGCGGTTACACAATCACCACAACAGTAAAAGGCGGTATGAATTTAATACACTTATCAACAGGTGAAAAATATGAGTATGGGGAATCAAAACTAAATCCAAACTACAAAAAAGAATTAAAAGGTAATGGTAATGATAGAAATAAAATATTAGTATCTAAAAGGAAAATTAATCAAAATAACTATTACTATATTGATGATATTGAAGCGAAAACGATCCAATATTAATAACCACAACAGAAAATGAAAGTTTTAATATAATTCCTATGAGTAATATAGATAAAATAGAGCTTCATGGATTAATAGGAGATATATTAGAAATAGAAAAAGGGACAAAAACTAATTATTTAGATGTCCTAAAAAAAACTCAAAACCCAAAACTAAGCAGATTAAAGGAGATCATATCTGAAAAATTCAAAATATCATTTGAACAAAATGAAAATATAGATAGAAAACATTTAAAATCATTATTTGAAGGAGATGATAGTTATGAGAATAGTCTTACTAGAAAAAAATTGACAATTCTTGATAAACATAGTCAGATATTAACGGAATTAACTCATTATCTTGGTTTAAGCATAGAAAAAGAAATACCAAGCATGGGGAAAGAATTAAACAACTACTTTATCAGAACACGATATAATACATTAAAAAAAATAACATTCGAGGGATTATATACAAAAATATTGGAGTTAGCATACAAAGAAAAAGAAATCGGAGAACAAAAAGATATAAAATTCAAAAGAAAAGACCTAAAAGATGTCCTAGATTTAACACCAAGCAAACAACGAAACTATGATATTTTAACATTAAATAATGGACTATACGACTTAAATAAGGGTGAATTCCTTAATAAAGAACGAATAATACAAAAATATGGTAAACCAATAATCACATAAAAGAGTGCCTTTTAATTACAATCCTTTCGCCAAAGGAGAGAAATTAAAAAAAATATTGAAATATGCTTTTGACAAGGAATCACTAGTATTTAGATATACAGACGACATTAAAGGTGTGCTTGAAATTACTGGTTATAGTTTAGGGAGTAGTAACCCTAATCAAATCATAGTATTCTTACATGGTCAAAGTAATAATAGTAAAAGCCTTTATTTATCTTTAATTGACAAATTACATGATAATAATATATCATCCATTCCCTTAAAAGACATGGGTGATAGGTTCGTTACGAGTGGATTAATCGATAAAAGCCTCAATAGTGTAAAAGAAATAGATAACTCCTCCATAAAAGACATGGGGGATCTTTAAAATAATAACAGGAGACGAAGCACTACATTACGAAGCAAAAAGAGAGGAGCATGGAGTTATAAGTAGAAAAGAAATACCTTTAAATATTTGCTCAGGTAATTATCTACCAAGTTTTTATGATTACAAAACTGAAACACTTCGAAGAATACTAAATGTAGAATTTAAGAATAGAGTACCAACTAAAGGTAAAAAAGAGGACGAAACATTAATAGAAGAATTAAAAACAAACAAAATAGATTTTTCTTATGTTGATAAGGATTTATTGAATACATTATTAATGACAATGATAGTATGGAATGGTTATTATATGAAGCACTATAAGCATTAAAAAAATTGAAAAATAGAAATAATATGTTCTTATTACAGGAACAGATGAAGAATTAAAAAACATACTTGATTTGAAAAGTAATCCTGTCGAAACATTACTGGATAAAATCATTTTTCATGATAACGATGGGAGTGGTGAGGTTCGAATAGGTGTAATGATTGCTGAATTAAGACAAAAATTACACAATGAAGCTAAAAAATATAATATAGAGTTAACAGAAAAACAACGTAGCTTAGATCGTCAGATGTTAAACACTATAAGGAATTTATTTGATTTAGACAAAGATTATAAAAGTTTATTATCTGATTCCTATTACAATGAAAAAAACAGCATAATAAAAATTGAAAGATCAGAAACTATAAATCACCTAACACGAGTTTATCCTATGATTAAATACTTATTAAAGGACTATAAAAAAGAATAAAAAAAGTATTACTTCCATTGATGGAAGTATGAAATATTTAATCAAAAACCAGATAAAAGCTTACAACTATTATCAACCCCAAATAAAGCACTCAACTCAAAAATAAATAAATAAATATACAGTTAAGATATATAATAATGAAATATTATTATGAATTATATATATGGGACATTTTGGGTACAAACTTTTTTAATTTGTACAAACCCAAGGAGAATATATATCAACCCAATACTATAGCTGAGCTATCTCAGATCAAAGTGGGTACAAACTTCGTTTTGTATAAAGAATATTATAAATAAAAATATATATGAAATATTTCCATATGTGAGAAGACTTTAGTACCCAAAAACCAATATCCATTTATTAGTTTTAGTTTTGAATATAACTTTTTATTTTTTTTTTACAATTGGGTACAACCTATTTTTATATTTTTTTTTCTAATTATGTGTGTGTTGGTTGGTTAATAATAAGGATGGTACAATCTTGTTTTTGTGTTTTTTTTTAAAATAATGAAAAAAAGACACATGATTAACCTCTATAATGAAAATATATACATTCACTCCTCTTAAAAAAATTGTACCCATAGCGATTTTTGGAGATAATATTCTATAAATTCATTATATCTAAAATCTCTTATAGAAACCTCTAAAACACATCCCTATGAACTCTTCAGTTCATTAGATGGTCACCCCCATATAGAAAACTAATACTATACAATATACACTCAATGTAAGACATGTGTGAATGGATGAAAATACTGTTAAGACAGTTTAATTTTCACTATTTTTTTCAAACATGACATTTTGAAAATTTTCATATGATTTCTTTTTGTGAAATTTCAATTTATTTTGTGCATTTATTTATTTGAATACAATACCACACGAAATTAACTTAATTAATTTGTCATGACACTATTTGTAATTATAGTGATAATGGTAATGTTTATCAATTATTAATCTTAATTATAATTATAAAAATTCTTTAAATCAAATTTAAATAAATTATATTGGATATAATATTTTATAAAATGACAAACT
>JAISZW010000086.1 GCA_031284445.1 Candidatus Methanovirga basalitermitum
GTTTACTGCTATATCTTTCTTTGCTTGTTGGTAAGCTAATTTCATAGCATGTATACTATTCCATGCTCTGTTACTAAACCTAAAACATTTACTAAAAAACTCTTTATGTTCTTTTTTAGGATATATCCGTCTTACTCTATCTTGTATAACTTTTCATGATTATCACCTCCTTTACTACTAATTCCTCCCCTTACTAAAGTAAGGGGATTCCTTAGCTATTTATTTTCATTGATATTTATAAGATTTTAACTACTATTATCAGAATAAAGCCCTTAAAAATCTATCTAAATTTTGTCCAAGATTCAGCTGATTTATATGATCATGTATTCAAGTATTAATAATTAATACCATTTATTTTTATTTTCATGACTAATTATGATGTACTTTTAGATTCAAATATATGTAAAATGAGATATGATATAAAATAAGCACGGATAATGCTTGAAAATTCATTTAATTTCTAACACCCTATACTTTTAGGTTTGTTGAGCAGTTTTTATTATATTAGAATTTTATATTATTTTTGGAATTATATTACTTTATTTAAATAAAATAGTATATAAATATTATAATTAAAAAAATTTATATTAACTAATAATCTGAGAAAAACTATTTTTTTTAGAAAACTTAAATCAATGCCTATAAATCTGATATAATATTATTTGGAGTAATTCCACTCAAAATGTATAAGGATAGTAAATCATTGAAAACTTATCAGCAAAAATTTAGACACCACCAAACAGTAGTTTTTACAGGTTTTTGGATTGTTAGACGATTTCATTATATTATAATTTTTTTAAAATTATATTACCTTGTTTGAATAAATTAGTATATAAATATTATTATTAAAAGAATTTATATTAATAATTAATTGAAAAAAATTATTTTTTTAGAAAACTTAAATCCTTATCTAAAATCTAATAAATAAGTTAGAGTAAGTTTTTGAGGGTGTAAAAAAGTGTAGAGTTACTTGGAAAAATTTACTTTTATTTTCAAATAACCTTGAAAATTTTAGACAATACCAACTATCGAATATTTATACAAAATAATATGTGAATAACCTATTAAAAATAAAAATAAGCCAAATAAGTTTTATAGATTAAATATTATTTTAATTTTTTCATATATTTATTTAAAAAGTTTAAATCATCATAAGTATTAATATTAAAAGCTAACTCTAACTTAGAGATAATCAATATTTCTTCATTTTGAATTTTATCCTTACTGATAAGAATATTAAGTCCTGAAGGCACTAAATCATCAAAAACAATTGAATATCTAATATTATTCTGTTTAAAAATATCTACTGGTACCATCAAGGATAAAGCTTCCTTATCATTGTTTAAATAACTTTCAATAGCACAATCAATAATATTTAATGAAATTAAAGGCATATCAGAATTTATAAACAATAGAACATCTTTATTAGAGTACTTCTCCAATGTTCTCAATATATAAGACAAATCTTCAAGATAACCTAAACCAGAAGTATTAAGTAGATGTAAAATTTTATTATATCCCTTTTCATCGAATCTATTAATCTCATGAAAGTTACAATTAAAATCAGTACTATATCGATCCAATAAATATTTCTTTGTTTGAGGAGTGTTTGGACTAACTGCAACGATTATTTCATCAATATATTTAGAACTAAAAAGAGTTTGAATAACATGATCAATTAAAGCAATATTCTGAAACTTAAGAAGAGGTTTCTCAATATTAGCCTTTAATCGTGTTCCCCTACCACCTGCCATTAAAATAGCTATTATCATATCTTGAACCATATATAATTATCTTTTCTGTAGATTAATTCTTTCAGTTAAGATACAACGTTTTCCTTGATTACCACCAATTGGAGCTTTGGGAGTTCCCATTGAATTCATACATCTTGCCATGATAGATGTTCCTAAGGCTAAACCATCAGATACAAACACAACATCTTTAAATTTATCTTTAACAAGATCAAGAATCAATTCTGGTTTTTTACCTGTAATACCAGCTCTTCCTGTGATTCCAAGAACAGAACCTTTAGATATGATATTTTCCTTAAATGCAACATTAAGAACCCTTTTTACTATTAAAGCAGTCACATAATCCATTGTAGCAAATAAAGTAGATATACCTGACTCATCATAAAGTTCTCCACCTAAATCCATAATGTCTTGAAGTTTATCACCATTAAAACCAACATCACATCCAATTAATGTTGTTCCTGCAGATTCAGCTGCAATGGGATCTAAAGGAACAGTTCCAAATCTATCAACATCCATTGGTACTTTTTTAATATCAATTAGCTTATGAACTCTATCTGCATTTAGTTTAGCTTTTTTCCAATTGGCCTTCTTTAGTATGTTCTTTGAATATAAATCTATCGCTGCTCCTAAATTTTTATCAACTTGACCTGAGCCCTTAACAAGTGAATCAGATATTACACCTGCTAAACCCAAAAAATTTCCAACGGTATTAGCATATGGTTGAACATCGTTCACAACTCTTCCAGCTAAAGTTGAGCCAAAGTCAATAGAAACACATGGATTTCTATAATCTATCTTTGTCCATTTTGCACCAAGTTTTATACCTGCAGTTATAAGTTCTCCCTCCATTTCATTAGCAACAACTTCCTTCCCTTTAGGTGGTAAGACACCAACAACAGCACCATCAAACATCACCAAATCTAACAAAGAATAATCCCTAATTCTTTCTGGTAATGAACTTGTAGACATCGCTGGAGCCATTTTACTTGGAGGAACATCTGCATCTAAACATCCTTTAGCTAAAGCAATTATCAGCTTACCTACTTCTTCTGTAGTCTTAAAACCAGCTGTTACACCAGTTGATCTAACAACAAAATCTAAATTTTCATTAACATCAACATTAGCATCCTTTAAACACACATTAATAGTATCTCTAACCATTTCAGCTACTGACTCTTCTGTTAATTCAACACCCCAAACAGTTTTACCAAAAACCTTCTCTAAATCTTTAGGAAGACGTATATCTCTAGTCATTTTAACTGTTTTATTGATTATATAGCTGTGACTTGTATTCAAATTAGTTGCAGTAATAATACATTTTGTAGTTGTATTTCCAAGTTCAACTGATGCTGAAATATAGTAGACATCAGGCTTCATTGCATAACCTGCACCCACAGTTTTAGAAGCAAATCCAGAAGTTAAAACATCGGAAATTTTCTTATATTTACTTTCTGCAATAACTGGTTTAGATCCAAAAAATTTTTTAATAAAAGACATTTAAATCACATTCCTTAATTTATAGATTTCCAACCAATATACTGAGTACAGGGCTCCTAAATACATCACCACCCAATTATATTTTCTAAAAAAAATCTATTCAGTAAATTCTTTATTAAGAGTTCTTATTAAAAATATATTGCATGGAGCATGATGTATCACCTTTTCAGACACACTACCTAAAATATGTTTATCAAGAATATTTTTCCCACTACCCAAGACTATCATTTCAACTTCTTCTTCTCTTGCAACATCGACAATTACCTCATTAGGCTTTCCTTTTTTCAAAATCTTTCTAAGAGATATATTTGGGTTACTTTCTAAATCAATTAATTTTTCAGATTTATCCAAAAAATATCCCCCTTTTAATGCAAGTTCTTTGATCATATCTTTTTTGAGAAGAGTAGGAGTTAAAAAAGGAACATCATCATCTACAACATATAATACGATGATTTCAGCATTTCTACCATCAACAAATTTTAGAGTATGATCTACTAATTGCTTCATATACTTACCCATAGTAGGGACTAGGATTTTATTATACATCAAAAACACCAATCAAAAAATAACAATATTGTACAAAAATACTTTAATATTAATTAAATGCCCCCTAAAGAAAAAATTCTTACATAAGCATATACAATATAAAAAGCAATGAGAAGTAAACCTGAAGTTCTATTAAGTTTCATGTTGTTGAACTTAAATAACAGAATAGCTACAATAGTTATTAATATCATGATCGGAGCATCAAAATATAGTGAAAGTGTTTCAACACGAACATTGCTAAAAAATGACAAAAGTCCTATTGGTATTAATATATTAAAAGTGACACTACCAAATATTGTTCCCAAAGACAAGTCATGGAGTCCTTTCATAGCTGAAGACAAAGTTACAACCAATTCAGGGATGCTTGTTCCTATAGATAATGTAAATAAAGCCATTATAGTCTCAGGGATACCCATAATATGAGATAAGTGAGTTGCACTACTAATTAAAAGATTGCAAGCAACAGCCAATGCTATTATAGATACAATCATTAAAATAACATTTTTTAATTTGACTTTTTCTTTCTTTTCTTTCAAATTATCTACATTAAATGATGAATCAATGATAAATTCTTCTTGTTCATACATTTTTTCTGCAGTTTCTTTTTTAAAATGCCTAAAGTCATTTTTTTGATCTTTAATAAGAACTTTAAAATAGTACAAATAAAACAGTACCATGACTATTGATCCAATAACAGTAGGAAACTCATGTGAGATAACTCCAACTTCTCCATTAGATAAAATTGATGGATTTGTAAATTTTGCAGATAATATCATGAGAAACAATAATATTATCCCTGTAATGACAGCTATTAGACCATCACGACTTAAGGACTTTTTATCTGCTTTAATAAAGCCTGTTATTGTAGCAGTAATACCAAATATTCCAGCTACATTCCATATATTAGATCCAATGACTATTCCAACACCCATATGAGAACTATGGTTTATAATCGCTAAAAGAGCTGAACCAAATTCAGGTAAAGAAGTTCCTATAGCTGCTGCAGTAACTCCCAATAATATTTGAGATACTCCAAGAGCAAGACCTATTAAAGAAATATTTTCTATAAAAACATCTGCTGCTTTAATAACAATTATTAAAGATATAATGAGAATTGCTACATTAATTATGACATCTAACAAAAAAAACTTCCTTAAGTGGTAATTAAATATTGAGAATATAATAATAAAAAATTAATATAATTTTTAAAGAAATGTATACAACAAATCAAAAATCTAAACAAACCTCATCTTACCATGTTTATTGCATGACTATACATATTGAATAGCTTTATGCTTATTTTATAGAGATAAAAATAATATAGATTACCAATTTAATTTATAGTTAAGATATAAATCCTTTTTGCGATACTCACGGATCTTTGAGAATTCTATTAATCTCTTTTTTATTAATATTCATGAACATTAATATTCATTAAAAATACTATATTATCAAAAAATACTATATTATCAAATTTAAACCTTAAATTAAAAAACTTAAGGAAAAAACTTAAGGTTCTAACAAAAAACTTAAGGTTCTAACTCTTTTTGGATTATTGGGTTTCTAAAAACCCTCCTTTAATTTATTATATAAAAAATAATTTTAAAAAAAATAATTTATCCAAATTAACATATTAATCTCTAAACAATCACCAATATTACTTTAGTAAGGTCTTTTAAATGGATAACGATATGAAAGTTTGGTTTTACAAGAAAACTTTCTAAATATCTTTCACCCTTCCACACACTAACTTTATAATAGTATTAGATAGATGAAAATATTGATTATATTAACATCTGACCTATATACTTAAATTAAAAATTAAGTACTTAAAGCATTACATTTATTGGATGGTCTTCTACAGCCTCAGTACCTATATCTTTAGCTGCTTCAGCTATAAATATATCTGCCATAGCACATGCAGGGAATGCAATTTTAGCATTTTCAATAGGACCAAAAAGTACAAAATCACCACCAGCCATTTGCTGAATAAGGTTTGAACCAATATCACAAACAGGCCATGCTTCTTTGTTTTCTTTTTTGTATCCTCTTAACCAATCCCATGCAGAAGGCACATTGTGAATACCAGAACCTACTGGTAATCCCCATTTACTTTTAACAGCAAACGAAGTTCTTACAGCGACTCCAGCACCTTGACCAAGAGGTGTTATGGCAACATCCATTAATGGTTTAGTAATACCACAGGATTCAGATAATGGAAGTAAACCTTGATCTATCGTTCCATCACCATCTTCCCAGATACCAATTTTACCTTCAACCGTAGCATTCATTGGATTAAAACCTAAAACAATAGAAGCTGATAGGTCAGATTCTTTAACACTTTCAATTTCATCTGCCTCTGCTGCCATGTTAATAGAGTTATAAATAGCTCTTTCTGAGAGACCAGCTTCAGATGCATATTTAGCACCAGCAACCCTTGCATCACCAGAAGTTGAATCTATAAGGAAAGGTGCATCAGTAAAATCACCTACAAATTCCAAATATTTAACTAAAGCTTCTTCTGTTTGTCCAAAAACTTGAACTAAACATGGATTTTTAGTCACATCAGACATTTCTTCCATTACTTTTATTCTCTCTTCTGCAGCATCCTTATCAAAAGTACCTGCTTTTTCATCACTAATGATCTTATGTCCACCATAAAAGATGGTTCCTGCTAAAACTGTTGGATACTCTCCTGGTTGACCTCCAATTTTCACACCAGCAATATCCAAAACTTCTTGTTCTTTATCAAATCTAAACATTTATAAAAACCTCCACCTTAGAATTCAAAGCCCTTTATAATAGTACATAAAGAAGTAATTCAATACAACTATTATTATTATACCTATTAATATTCCATATAATATACCGATGTCTCTACCCATTTGGTGACCTAATCTTTGGTAATATTCACCAACAGCGAATTCAACATTCTCTTCAATTTCATCTAATTTTTCATTAGCTTTATTGAAATCATCAGAAGAAACAAGCACTCTAGGTATTGTATTTTCATCAGACATTTAATAACACCTCTTAATTAACCGCCAAATAACTTGACCAGCAATGGAATCAATAAAACTAGAGCAAAGGCAAGTATTATACCATATGCCATCCCAGTTACTCGTGTGCTGATTAATCCAGCAAATAATCTTCCATCTCTACCAATTAATTTGGATTTGTAATTAGCATCTTCAGCAACAGTTCTAATACCTTTTACATTAGGTTTATTTGAAAATTTAACCATATATAAATCCTCCTTATATGAACATAGCTATGCATCCAAATATTATGGTTGCAACAAGTCCAATCATTATACCTTGGACTTTTCCAGCATAAGTTCCAGAAAATGTTCTTTGAACAGCTCCAACTAATTTGATTTGAGTTTGGATATTCCTCATACGTGCTTCAATTAATGCTGTCTCAGCAGATACAGGTCTAACTTCTTCACCTTCATCTTCATCTCCATCGTCATCATCTACAGAAATAAGAATAGCTTCTTCTTCAAAAGCACCTGGATCTTTCTCTATACAATCTTTAACTTTAGCTTCGATTTGACCAGCATCTTCTGTGTCAATCAAGTCTATAATTTCAATTTGTTGTTGGAATCTTTCAATTCCATCATCAGGTATATTCTCAACATAAGGAATAGCACCAGTTGCACCAACAATACTTCTTTTTTCAGGATCTACACCGTTTTGATGTAATGCTTCAATACTTTGACCTGTAATATGTCCTTGAACTTCAGATCCACATAATATTAAAAATCTAATATTTGGATTAGAAATAACATTAGCAACAACCTTCTCAATACCAAGATTTTCTGTTTTACAAGGTCCTGCAATAGAGGCACCAGCTGCAGCAGGAACATCTTCATTGTGAGATGCGAGTGTTACAACAGCCACAGGACTTTCAGGATTTCCTGCAATATAATCTCCATTTACAGGTGGCCAAGTATCTGTAGTAGCTTTTTTATCTACCATCTATAAAACCCCCAAATGAAAGTGTAAAGGTAGTAGTACAGCAAACATTATAAGAAGACCTAATAAAAATCCATAAACTACATTAGTTAAGAGACCAGCAGTTAAAAACACACCTTCCCTTCTTGGAAAAGCATCATTAGGAGTCGTACTAGGATCTAAAGAATTAACCAATTCATTTGCTGCTAATTCTAAAGTTTCGATTTCTTTATTTATATCGTCCATTGATAAAATTAAAACTTCCCGTCCAAGAGCTGCACCAATTGAACCAGTAGATGGATCAATTGTTAAGCTATATTCAGGAACTATCTTAATTAAAGGTAACATTTCAACCATGATTCTGCCCCCTATTCCTCAATTTTAGGCCATAATCCTGCCCATTTAACAGATGCAGCTTCTTTATAGGATGCTGAAACATAGAGTTTAAAGAACACTACCCAACCAATTAAACCAACAATAAATATAACTAAAGGTGTAGGAATTCCAGCCCAATGTAGATTAGGATTTCCAATAGATATAATACCAGTAACAACCATTGATAAAAATCCAGTTGCACCTGCTAATTTAAGAGTTCTTACTTGATTTTCATTTGGACCAAGACATGCATTAAATGGATGTTGAATAGCCATAGTATTCATAATAAAGAACAATGCTATGTAACCTGGACCTATTACAAGAGATAATACCTTACTAAAGTCATAACTACCTGCAAAAGCCGCAGAAAAGCCAAGAACAGACAATGCAGCAGCACCAGCAATTTCAGCAGTACATCTTTCTAAAACAGCAATTTTCATTTTAACAATCACTTTTGCAATAACTGCAACAATCAATCCTAAAACCATAGAGAAAACTAAGGCAATAACAGGACCAGCAATTGTGAATCCGTTTAACAAAGAGCTTGATGCTATCGCAAGACCAGCTAATGCTCCTATGATACCAATAGATAGAGACATATAACCTATGGAAGGTACACCAGTACCTAACCCATAACTTGCAACTCTTCTAATCGCATCAGCACCCCATACTATAGCACAAACTGCTCCAAGAGAAGCTAATGTTGGACCAATAACAGGATTAATAGGGGCTAAGTATATACCAACTAATCCTCCGACTATACCTATGGCAAGTAACAATTCACCAGAGATTGCAGAACCAGAAGAACCTCCACCAGCAGCAGACATTATACAACACCTCCAAGAGTTAAAATATATACAAACACAGCCATAACAACAGAAGCTATACCACAAGCAACGACCCCACTCCCAATTCTTTTAAATTTAGGATCATGGAATCCTTCAATAGTACCTCCAATGTTATAGGAAGCAACAACAGAGTTTATGAAAAATATGCAGACAGCCACAATAGCTGCTAAGCCACCAGCAACTTCAGGACTAATACCTGACAATCCATCGAAAGTATTACTAATTGCATAGTAGACTAACCCTCCACCAGCACCGCCAAGTAAACCACCGATTATACCACTAACAAAGCAAACCGTAGGAATACCATGACCTTCAGTACCAGAAGTCACATATTTCTCTTGATTTCTACCAGTAACTGGGTCAACTTCAACTTTAGCAGAAGAAGGTACAACACCAACACCAAAAACATAAATCAAATTAGCAACCAACATCGTAATTCCCATCATCATCATTGCTCCAACTGCACCACCTAAAGCAATCATCCAAGGCGGTTGACCTATCATAGATGCAGCAGTAATTAATCCAGTTAATCCAGCACCTGCTGCAAGCATCGCAGTACCAGTTCCAACACCAGTAGCTGTAGCCATAGCTGCAGGAGCACCACCTACAGGTATGAAGTGTACACCTCCACCGATGAGAATTCCTCCAATAGTAATGAAAATAATTAAAGTTATAGGATCCATAAACGAACCTCCTAATCTTCTTTATATGGTCCAAATTTATTTCTTGCAAAACTCTCAATTCTTTCATTGAGAATAATGACCATAAGAACTATAATAAGACCAGCGATTAAGCCACCAAATAATCCAAAAACAACAGTTATCCAAAAACTTAAAAATACGACAGCACCAAAACAAAAACCAGTTAACGGTCCACCAAACTTAGCACAGAAGTTACCAATATCAATAGAATTTCTTGCACCTAATTCAGCCTTAGTAGTGATATCTCCATGAATAGCTACTGGAATTCCCCCACCAAAGGGATATTGTTGATACTCTCTCTCAGCACCATAGTGTACATCTCCAGTTGAAGAACCAATCGCACCAATCGTAATACCCCACAAAACAGCTAACAATGGAAGAGGGAATGTATGTAAAGGATTACCGTTAATTGGCATGACCATTAAAGAACTAATACCTACAATACAGAAAGAAGTTATAAAACCATGACCAGCAATAGGTCCTAATCCCTGCATTAAAACATCCATAAATAGTGGTTGTTCAAATTGGGATTGGCTTACAATCCTCCCCATATGTGAAGTAACTGTATAAACTACATGAACTAATGCACCAACTGCAGAACCAATAGCTACAGCAAAAAGTGGCATGAGATGTAAGTTAATTAAAACAAATGCAACAGTTCCTGCAATACCACACCATGTACCATAAGCAACTGGTTCACCAGAGGTAGCCTTATTTAAAAATCTGTGTAAATGTCCCATCTGAGGGGCAAGCTGAACTTGTGAGTTAGGGTTACTTTGAGAACCAATATCAGATTCTAAATCTTCTGATGCCCCAGCGATAGTCGCAGCTGCACCCATTAATGCAACAACACCTAATGTCAAAGGATCCATATCTTTTCCTCCAATACATTAATATTTATATTATATATCATTTTTGAATTGATTTTAAGGTTTTAATTTGAAATTGACTTTAAGATTTTAATAATGGATAGAATTCTTAATTAGATAAATTTCAATATTTAAATAGCAGTTGTTGTAATTAAATCATCTATTATCATTATCTATTTTTTTTAATTTCAATTTCTTTTTTAATTTCCATTTAATCAAATTTGACTAATTATATCTATATAAATTAACTATAGAGCAGTTAAAAAATATTTTAGCTTAGTTTCTAACAATTTTAAATAAATAAAAATAAATAGGTGTTAAACACCTATTTAGCAGGTATAATTAAAGATCTCTCACCATCAGGCATGAACTCTCTTAATGCTCCTTTTGCAATCTCAGCACGAGGTTGAGAAAAGTCAAAGCTTAAGTTTTTATCTGCAAATGCAATTTTAATCAATGGATTAAATGCAAATGCATCTTTTCTTGCCGCATGAGGAGCTTGAGCAATACCTGCATACTCACCTTGGTGACCTACATTCATTGCATAGTTAGGATAGTTTGGTCCTCTTAATTCAACAGGTAAACCTTCATCATTTCTTATGGAGAACACATTAGATGCACCACATTGATCTTGTAAATCGTAACCATAGAATCCTAGTCTTGAATGTTGTTCTTTGTGTAAGTACATAGATAAGTACCATGCACTTAAACCAGTTTGGGAGTTTCCAGTTGCAAAAGCAGTTGAAATACCAGCAGCTGCTGAAACAACAGAAGCTCTTTGAGAACCACCAAATTGGGTTTCAAGTAAAGCAGGATATTCTTCATATTGTTCTAATCCATAAAAAGTAACTTCAGAACCAACATCAAGAACTGTATCCATATTGTTAGGAGCTTTAGTTAGTCCACCATACTTATCTTCCACATATTCCTTACCATAGTAAGAAAAATCATCAAGAACATTGTCTGTGTATGCAGCAGATGCATATTGAGTAAATCCTACTCCACCAGACATGTATGAACCTAACCAAATTTGGTCATAGAGTGCAGCTGACATAGAAACAACATCTAATGATGTTTTAACTGGATCATCAGAGTTAACTCTTGAAGATTGACAAATATCTGCCATGTATCCAAATGGAATACCTCCAGGCTCATTTTCAGCTCTTGCTCTTCTAACAGGTAAATATGTACCCATGTGAATAACTTCTGCGTGCTTAGATGCATAAGCAAAGTCACCAGTAGCTCCTTCACCAGCACATTGGTTGTAAGCCGAAATCATCGACATACCAATTTGCATAGCAGACCATCTGGAAGTTGTACCTCCATCACATACCCTTCCTACAATAGAAGGAATTCTCACTACTTGCCAAATTTTGTCTCCAACTTCTGCTTTTAAAACTTCAGCCTGCTCATCTGGGAACTCTTTGTTAATATCTAAAACAAATGCAGAATCAATTTCATCTGCTAACTCATCATCCCCAGTAAACACTTTGACATAACTGTCTGCAACCAAAGAAGGGTTGGTTTCAACCATGTGCTCTTGTACAACAGCTGCACCTGGCATGGCATGGTTAACAGTTTCTAAGTAATTAGTAATAGTTTCTGGAGTAACCTCCATACCTAATCTCTTTTCAAGAACCGTATGTGCTGTGTTTAAACCAACAACAACAGTTCTTCTAATATCATCCCATAACTGCTGGATAGCTGCATTGTTAACAAAGTGTAAATCATCACCTTCAACAAAAGTATCTGTGGTTGATACTTGATAAGGCATCAATGCTCTCTGACCTAATGGAGAACCAACATCTGGATTGTATTGAGGGATTCCTCTTTTTGCAGCTATTTCTTTACCTGCATTATAAAACTCAGTTTTCCTTTCAGATTGTTTCCATCCACCTAAATTATAAAAGGTAGTGGTTTTATCTTCAGGATCTTCTTTAAATTTTTCTGTCAATGCTTTTAAGAATTTTTTATCGGCCATAATAATTACCTCACTTATTCAGGGCAGAATCCTCCTTCGGATCTTGTAATATGGATTTTATGTAAAATTTCCACAGCATCTTTATCGTCTTTGTAAGCTTCACCATCCACTCTGTAGATCGTGGTCTTACTTTTTAAAGTTTCTTCATCTAATGGTTCACCAAGAACAACAGGTTCATCAAGTTCTTTACCTATTTGATCTTTTACCATTTCAACTTTACCAGTTTCTTTGTTGAAAATTTGTCTTCTGAGCATGTCAAACATTAAACCATCTTCATCAAGTCTTAAAGAGTGACCGTGAACGGATTTCCCTCTGATACCTGTTCTTGCAGGGTCAAAATACTCAGTTTCTAATAATTCTTTAGAAATTCTTTCTAAATCTCTTTCCCTTGCTTCTATAATCTGTCTACCAGATAAAGTACCAGCATCTACTCCTCTGTATCTGTTTAAGTAAGATCTTGATCTTAAGTAAGGTTGAGCTGGAGCAAAATACATTGAATCTACAAATTGTATATATCTCACCCTATCACCAGCCTTTGCACCATCGATAGGTTCAACAATTTCTCTAATGTAATCATCAGGCTCATCCATTTCATCTAATGGTGGGTGAACACTTTTATATTCTTCACCTGGAGCTCTGTGACCTAATATTTTTACTACACCCTCATCAGAAATTTCTCTTAGTTTCTCTAATTTGTAATCAGGATCTGTGAAATTTCTCCTATTTTGAGCAACTTGTGTAGTTCCTGGATAGTATTGTGCCATAAATCATACGCCTCCTAATGCTAAATTAACTTTTCTAATAATCTCATCTAATTTGTCCTGAGGACAAGTCTCTCCCCTAATAACACCTGTAACAATATCCAAAATTTGACCTTTAGTTTTGACCTCATTAGGCATTACTTTATATGTTTTAACACCTATTTTAGCAAAATCTTCAAAGTCAACAGGGTATTCACAAATTATTACACAAGATCTATCTGTATTTCTTAAAATCAGCCTCGCCTTGTAAATAAGATGATTTCTAACTCCTCCTAAATGTATTACAAGAAGCTTGAATCTATTCATTTGAAGAATTTCTTTCTCTGTTAATCCAAATAGACTTCCTCCACCTATATGGGGAGTATCACCTGGAACACCAGCACCAGCATTTAATATCATTGTACTTGTTAAAACATTAGCTTCACGAAGGGCAAAAGTGATTTCACAAACTGGCTTTGTAATGTGCCTTTTACCTGGAGACATTCCAATAGCTAATACATCTGCTCCGCATTCAGCAAATGTACCTCTTTGGGCAATTCCTCCACCTTCACCAAGACCAATTGTTTCTCTACAATCAACAACATGAGTAGATTTTCCAATCATAATATTTTCTAATTTGTGCTTTTAATGAATAATAATTTAATATCTTTATAATAATGATCTAAACCCTATATACTGAATTAATTCTTTTTAAGAATAGTCACTCTATCTCTAAGTTTTGCAGACTGATCAGTCATTCCAACTAATTCATCAGGAATACTCTCATCACCATACTTAATATTGTCAGTAACAGTTTTTTGAGTTCTAATAAATTTCCCAACATCAATATCAAAACCAAAAGGTAGTAATTCTCTACATATCTTATCAATGCTATCCTTAACTTCAACAATATCAAAGTCATTAGAAACATCAATAAAAATACGACCAGTCTTCACTTTAAGATCAATCTCTTTACCATGAACATTGATAACTCTTCTTTCAGCATATTTCGGATTTTCGTTAGGATCTTCAGGTGGAAGTCTTGGTCCTTGAATTACTGTCCTTTTAACACCATCAAGGGCTTCAATTTCATTTAAAAACATTTCTGTTCTATCTGAACCTAAAATCCTATGTGGGAACACTTGTAAATCCATTGTTTTTCCTCTAAGAATTCATTAGATTTTCATTGAGATTACTTAGATTTGACCTTTAATATCGGCAGCTGCCTCCACAACATATTTGAGTGGTTCTCTAAATTCATCTACACTACTAAATACTTCTTTAATTAATCCAGAAGTTGATTCTGGTGAAAAAAGCTGAGTACCTGCATCTAAACACATTGCAGCTACAACACAAGGAATACAGAATCCCTTACTATGTCTTGTAACAATATGGTTACCATTAAAGAGACCAGGTCCTCCTCCACCATAGATAGAGTGACTAAAGAATGAAAATCCTACAGCCACACCTTCAGCTCTACCGAAATCGACACCTGGAAGACCAGTTGCAAATTCAATTGAGTCATTGAAGTACAAAATACTGGAAGGTACACCTTGAGCAGCTCTTGCAGCTCCAACATTTACCATAACAGCAGCAGCTGAACCAGCAGCAGCATATGCATTCCATTTTGCTAAATCATTAGCAGCATATTCAGTAAATCCATTGAGATCTTTTTCTGCTTTAATTACACCATCAGCTGAAGCTTTTTCAATGGTTCCACCAATCACATTACCTATAGTTCCTTCTTTAGCAGAGTCACTAACTAAATCTAAAACAAAGTTGTCTGCATTCATACCTTGATAAGCTAAACCTAATAAATGTAACCTTTCAAATGCACCAATAGCATCTCCCATTTCAAACATAGCAGTTTGCTCTAAAATAGAAGAAAGTGCAGTTCCTTGTAAAGTATTTTTTAAAGTAGCAGCAGCTATGTGATTAGCCATGATATTTCTTAAAGCATAACCTGCACCTTCAAGCTTTTGTGGAATATCTAGCATGGTTGCAAGGTTAGAACCCATATAATCAACAGATTGTGGATATCTACCTAAAATTGCTGATTTTACCATGTTAGCATTATATATATCTACTTCATCAAACTGGTTGATAATAGATTGTACCAAAGCAGTAGATGTAGCTAATGTAGATACAGAATATTCTGCTGCAACATTTAATCTTGCATTTGGAATTTGAACTAAAATTCTTTTTCCACCAGCCAAAAGTTCTACTTTTGTATCATCACCTTCAGTCACCTGAATCATTTCTTTGATTGATTCTGCGAGATTAGCAGCATTTCCTACAAGATCAAGATCTATTTCTCTTCCTAAAATCTTACAAGCTTTTCCACCAACACTTGCAGTTTTCAAAGCATTTTCTATACCTTCTAAGTTTACAGCTACAGTCCTTTTAATACCATTCACGATACCTTTAATAGCAGGATTATGCAGTGGACTTAATGCTTCGATAGGCACATTAGATTCAACTAAATTACCCCTGTCGTCGTATAGATCGACTTTATCATCAAACTTCGCCATTTTTTTCCTCCTTAACTATAAATATAGTTAACAATATACCATACAACCCAGACACTAAAATTAAGCCTCATTGTCAAAATTAGGTTAACTATTGAATTAGTTATAAAGCAAATTTATAAGATAACCCAATTTTTGGTATACGAACTTTGGTTTATTTGACATATATAATAAAGTTTATCTATTAAGATCAATTAGTAAAGTTTATAAAGGATAGTGTATCTGAAATTTAACTTGAAATTAAATAAAGGAGAGTGTAAAAAAGTGTGGAGTTTTTTTCGATTTTTGAAAAAAAAATCGAAAATGATCATAAACCTTTATTTTACTAAAAGTATCATCCACACAAAACTCATGCTTAAAAAATACAGTTAACACACTATAAAATAAAAAATAAGCAGGAATAAATAGTAAAACTTAAATATAATGAAGGACAGATAACTAAACATGAGTATAGTAAGCAAATCTGCCCTTGCCCGTGATATTGGTTTTATCCAACTTAAACTTTTCGATTACTGACGAAAAAATCGATTTTAAAAGTAAGGCTGAAAAATATGCAATTGCTGAATAAAAATGAAAATATCAACCATAGAATACGCATTCTTGATAATGGGGAGTATGGAATGTTAAAACCATGTTTGTCCCTGTATTATGGATAGCTTATATCATAGGAAGCAAGGATTTAGGGAGATAAATCTAAAGTTAGAGGATGGATGAAATCAAAATCATCTTAGGAAGGTATAAATGTAAAATTTGCGGTAAAAAAGTATTCTACTAGTTTAGGTAACCTTAAAAAAGAGAATAAAAGCTTTTTTAAAACTGTGCAGGATAAAATTAGACAATCAAAGAAAAATAGAGGTGGTTCACTTAGAAAAATAGCTAAAGATGTGGATAATTTCCTAAACCTCACCATATCTCATCAATAGTTATAAATTTCCTTAAAATAGATACAAATAAAGTTAAAAAAGAGAAATAGGATTATCCGTAAATT
>JAISZW010000209.1 GCA_031284445.1 Candidatus Methanovirga basalitermitum
ACGGAAAATCAAAGATTTGTTGCCAAAGGCAACTTAGAAAAACTTGTTTTTCGTTTCCTAAATTCACTTTGCAAATAAACAGAAAATCAAAGATTTGTTGCCAAAGGCAACTTAGAAAAACTTGTTTTTCGTTTCCTAAATTAGCTTCGATAACAAATCGAAATTTTTCTTTATCTTAAATGATAATGATATCATAACACTAATAAACTTTCATCAGTAAAAATTTGGACAGTCCCTAATTTTTTACTTTCTTTATTTGAAAGAAGACTTATTTACCCCAAAACTTATTTACCCCATAATTAATCACATGAATTTATTTGTTTATAATTAATTTTTAATTCCAAAAACTAAAATATTTAATTAAAATATAATTTTGATATTGACTTGGACAACAACCTCTTAAAATAATTTTTAGTTCATTTTAATCACAATGATTAATTTACTTCTAATTAAAATAGATAATCTACTCTTGAATAATTTTATTATTTTTTACAATTTTTGACTGATTATAAATCAATTATTTCTTAAAGATTTGGATAACTCAACAGCTCTTTGAGCTGCTTTTTCCATAGAGGTTTCGTAAGGAATCCCTGCTTCATCTAATAATCTTTGTCCTTCCTTTTCATTTGTTCCAGTAATTCGTATGACCATTTTAGGTTTTCGTTCAGATGTTTTTAAGATATCAATAACTCCTCTTGCAACATCATCTGCTCTTGTTATGCCTCCAAGAATATTTAAAAAAATAACTTTCACAGGAGCATAGTGTAAAACCATGTTTAAAGCTTTTTCAATAGTATTTTCAGAGGCACCTCCCCCAATATCTAAAAATGTCGCTGGATTGCCACCATAATATTTAATCACATCCATTCCAGTTAATGTAAGTCCTGCACCATTTCCAACGACCCCTATATCTCCTTCAAGTTTTACAAATGCGAATTCTTTTGGTTTAAATTCTATTAACTGAACTAAATCTTCATGACGGAATAGTGAATCATTTTCAACTTCTAATTTTGCATCGGCAGCTATTAAACCATCTTCAGTAAGAACCAAAGGATTTATTTCGGCTATATAAGCATCATATTTAGAGAATATTTTGAATAATTTCCATACAATAGAACCAAATGAAGAAATCAACTCGTTACCAATACCTATTTTTCTTCCAATTTCTCTTGCTTCATAAGGTAGAAATTCTTCAAGGGGGTTAACATAAAATTTGTTTAATTTCTCTGGATTTGTTTTAGCTAACTCTTCAATATCCATCCCGCCTTCAGAACTAGTGATGATAACTGGTTTTTTAGCTATTCTATCAATAGATATTGCCATGAAAATTTCTTTCTTGATATTGGCTTTTTTTTCAATAAGAAGATGTTTTACAGCTTCTCCTTTAATGTTCATACCAAATAAAGCTGAAGCAATAGAGTATGCTTCACCAGGATTATCAGCGAATTTAATTCCACCTGCTTTACCTCTACCACCAACCAAAACTTGTGATTTAATTGCAACTGGTGACCTCATATCTGAGGCAAATTCCATTGCCTGTTCTGGAGAATATACCACATGCCCTTCTAAAATAGGTATTCCTTCTTTTGCAAACAATTTTTTTGCATCATATTCATAAAACTTCATTATTTTTACCTACTTGCTCATTAAATTATTTATAGAGGAGTTCTATAATCTAAAACACATTAAAATAGGTTGTAGCCTGATTCAAATGCAGATATATTTTTATTTTCACTTCCTTTCGGAACACTATCAATAATAGCTTTTTTAGCTGCATCCACAGATATTAATTTAGTGATTTTTGTAACAACTCCAACCATGACAATGTTTGCAACTATTTTCATCCCAATCTCTTCTGTAGCTATTTTAGTCACATTTGCCTCATATACATCTATTTTATGCTCACTTATAAAATCAGAAATAACATCCAGATGAACTAAATCAGGATCTATAATTAAAATTCCTTCTTCCTTTAAATCTGCGTGATATTTTAACAATGCTTCATGAGACATTATAATGAGTATATCTGGATTTTGAGCCTTAGGATATCTAATTTCTTCGTCACTAATGAGTATTTCTGTTTTAGAAGCTCCTCCTCGAGCTTCAGGTCCATAAGATTGAGTTTGAACACTATTTTTTTTATCAAAAAGAGTGGCTGCTTTTCCTATAATGACTCCAGATAATATAACTCCTTGTCCTCCAAATCCCCCAATCTTAATTTCTTTTATCATGTCAACACCAATAAAAATATGAAACAAATAATAACCGTTTATAATTTCTTTATAATATATAAGCAGATTTCCTAATTGTATTTCTGCCACTTTCTTTATGAGACAAGTTCTCTAATTTATTTGAAAACTCTTCTCTTTTTTTATTTACAAACTCCCCAATTACTATTTTACTCAAAAGTTCTTTTTCAGATAAAGTACCAACTTTTCTTTTATTAATGCTACTTTCTTTAAACATTTTTATCATAGAAACAGGAGTTTTTAACTTGTTTTTACGACCATAGTAAGTAGGACATTGCGATACAACTTCAATAAACGAAAATCCATTATTAAGGAGACCATTTTTTATGGAATTAGATAGTTGTAATGGATGTGCAGTAGTCCATCTTCCAGTAAATGTTGCTCCAGCAGCTGTCACAAGATCTATTAGATTAAAAGGAGTGTCTATTGAGCCATAAGGTGCTGTTGTAGCTAAACTTCCTTCTGGTGAAGTTGGGCTTATTTGTCCGCCAGTCATTCCATAGATGTTATTATTAATACAGATGACTGTTAAGTTTATGTTTCTTCGAGCTGCATGGATCAAATGATTTCCACCAATAGCTGCAGCATCACCATCACCTGTAAAAACAACAACATCTAAATCAGGATTGCCTACTTTCAATCCTGTAGCAAAGCTCAATGCTCTTCCATGAGATGTATGAAGTGAATCACAGTTAAGATATCCTGGAATCCGAGAGGAACAACCAATTCCAGAAACTAAGGATAAATTATTAAAATCCATTCCAGAAGATTCAAAACCTTTTAAAAAGCTATTGATAGTTATTCCAATACCACAGCCACTACAAAATATAGTTGGGAGCCTATCTTTTCTAAAATATTTAATATACGGATTTTTTTCTTCATATGTGATAAAATCAGTTTCTGTACTTTCATTGTCTTCAACCATCTACAACAGCTCCAATATTCTATCTAAAATATCATTTGGTTTAGGAAGTGTTCCTCCTATTTCAGAGAAAAGATGAACTCCAGCATTACTACTTGCAACTCTCTCAATTTCATGAAACATTTGCCCTAAATTCATTTCTACAACCATTAAATCGTTAACATTCTTTGCAATCTTAACTACTTCATCTTCTGGAAATGGATATGGGGTGTTTATTTTTAAATAACCTAATTTAATCCCAGAACTTCGTCCAATTTTAACAGTTTCCATGATTGAACGAACAGGAGACCCATAACTGATTAAAACAATATCTGCATCATCACAATATTTAAAATCACAAGACACAATATCTTTTCTGTTTTTTAATATTTTGTTAACCAATCTTCTAACTAAATTGGAATGAACTTTTGGATTAATCGTTATTGGATAACCTAATTCATTATGAGTTAAACCAGTAACATGAATATTATATCCATCACCAAAAGCTGGCATTGGGTTTGTTCCATTTCTAACATTTTTAAAAGGAAGAAAATCCTTTGGATCTTCTTTAGGCATGATTCTTTTAAATGTTTCAACATTATCTGGAAGACGAACCTTTTCTCTCATATGTCCAATTACTTCATCAGCCAATATAATAACAGGAACCCTGTATTTTTCAGCAAGATTAAATCCAAGAACTGTGAAATCAAAAAATTCTTGAACAGAAGATGGTGAAATAGCTATTGGTTCATAATCACCATGAGACCCCCAACGAGCCTGCATCATATCACCTTGTCCAGACATTGTAGGCTGACCAGTTGAAGGCGAACCTCTTTGAACATCAACTACAACCAAAGGTGTCTCACTCATCATTGCAAAACCAATATTTTCTTGCATAAGAGAAAATCCGGGACCAGAGGTTGCAGTCATAGATTTAACTCCAGACCAAGAAGCAGCGATCACTGCACCAATAGCCGAAAGTTCATCTTCCATTTGAATAAATGAACCACTTACTTCAGGAAGAGTAGTAGATAAATACTCTGCAATTTCAGTTGAAGGAGTAATTGGATAACCACCAAAAAACCTACATCCAGCTTCGATGGCTCCTCTTGCACAGGCTTCGTTTCCTTGAATAAAAAGTTCCTTAGTCATTTCTTATCCTCCACATATATTGCCTGATCAGGACACTCTAACTCACAAAGATGACAATGTATACAATTGTTTTCGTTTTCAGGAGAAGGAAGTTTAATATCTTTCTTATTAGTAACACTTGAGACTGTATAAACACTCTTAGGACATATTTCAACACAGATATAGCATCCTTTACAAAGATCAGGATTTATTTGAATCATATAAATCACATATTAAATTATTGAGAAAAGTCATTAATTTTATAACATTCTATAATATATTGACTCTTATATAATATAAATAATTTTCCATTACCCGAGCCTGTAAAAAATTGTGGAGTTCTTTCTTATATATTATTTCATTTCCCATGAATAAAACTAAATATTCTAATAACACCTAAATTGTCTTAAATCATAGTGTTGCTCTGTTTGATTCTATGTTCTATGGTTATAAAGATTATCAATGCTAATCAGGTCTTCAAAGTTAGCAATTTCTCTTCATTAGAACTTTTATTATTATATATGGTAATCTATCATATTTCCATAATGATACCTTGCTATTAAACACTCATTTTCATTTTCTTATGAATTATATGACTCTGTCAAAAATTTGGTTGATAACAATTGTTATATTCAACCACATAACAATTGTTATAAGCAAAAGAATTAATAAAAAGATGTGTGATATTTAATATCTATGATACGACAAAAAATACCACACAATAATGTATATGCTGATAAAGGTAATGTAAATTTAGAAAACGATATATTATGGGTT
>JAISZW010000265.1 GCA_031284445.1 Candidatus Methanovirga basalitermitum
TTAAGTTGTTGTAGTTAATGATTTCATTGTTTTCAAACAAGACAGTTAAATTACATGCATTTTCATTGGTAGTATTATCTGTGAGTTCTAAAGTTTTATTAGTTTTTGATTTGATGTTAAAATCATCACTAAGGAGTGTAGTAGTCCTGTTATTATCTAATTTAATTGTAGAAACAGTAGAATTTTTAAACTTTAATTTAAATGTCTTATTAACAGATTCGTTTGCTGTTATTTTAACTGAAACATGACCTGAATTATTAGCTGTTCGTATTGGTTCAGCAGATATATTAAACAAAACATTATCAACATCTGTATACAGTTTAGAGTCACCAGTATCATTAAACACCACAGGTGCGGAAATCAACAACAGTACACTTAGAAAACAAAAACCAATTATATATATATATAGGATTTAGGCCTGAAAACTTTTAAACTTCTAAATTTATTTATTAATCTACTAATCTTCATAAAAAAACAAACACTCCAGCCATCATTTATAAACATAACTAAAAAAAAAATCTATCATGAAATAAAAAAATATCTAATAGTTTTAATATATATTTACTATATTTAATAATATATACTTATGTTTATAATATAATTTTTATTTTTCACTTAACATAATTAACCAATGTTATCAGCAAAAATTTGGACAGTCTCTGCAGGAAGTTCTATAGATTATATGAACTTCGCATTACCACTTAAATATTCAATGATCAAATTTGATAATGTTGCTGGAAAAATGTTTAAAAAAAATCATTGATTTAAACGAAAAAAATAGAAAAATTAACTCAATTTCGTGATTTATTACTCCCTAAAGGTGAGGTTCATCTGAAATTTCTTCAACTACATCCATTAAGATTTTTGCTAATTTTTTATTTGTTTTAGCTATTTTTAAGATTTTTAGTAGCTTTATCAGAATAAATAATTTTATAATCCAAGTTCTTTGGCAAGAGCATCACTATCCATTTTTTTCCTGCCTTTACTTCACGACGAATTTCTTCTAATTCTTCACATTCAGGTGACATTTTTTCATCCTCATTTATTATTAGTTTAATTTCACTATTATGATTTAAATCACATAATATTTTATTGTAATCATATAAGGTCATTTGTGTACTCATTAAACTCCCCGTTATTGTTCACGATTCATCAGATACTCTATTTTCAATATCTCTCTTAATATCTTGAATTCTCTCAGAGAGAAATTTATTTTCTCCTAAAACTAATCTAATTGCTTCCCTTAAATCAACATCATCTACTTTTTTATGGTTGTTGAATGCAGCTATTGTTTTTGATGTTTTTAAAATGGATATATCACTTCTATGACCTTCACTACCATGTTCTAATGTTATTCTTGCGATGACTTCCAAAAATGTTTCATTAATTTCAACCTCCTCTAAGAGATTGATTGCTAAGTTTATTCTATCTTGAAGCTTTATTTGTTCCTTTTTAAACTTCTGATTAAATGCTTCAGAATTTCTCTCAAATTCTTCTCTCCTTTTCATTATCATTATTCTTTCTTCGATATTTGTTATTCCTTCGACTTCAATTTCAAGACCTATTCTATCAGAAAGTTGTCCTCTTAGTTCACCTTCCTCTGGATTCATTGTTCCAACAAGAATAAATTTGGATGGGTGTGAAATTGAGATTCCTTCTCTTTCTATAATATTGACTCCATAGGCAGCAGCATCTAAGAGAATATCTACAAGATTATCATCAAGTAAGTTAATTTCATCTATGTAAAGAATGTTACGATTCGCTTTTGCTAATATTCCAGGCTCCAATGCTTTAATGCCCTCATGTAATGCTTTTTCAATATCTAAAGAACCGATTATTCTATCTTCGGTGGCTCCAAGTGGAAGCTCGACAACTTTCATAGGTATCTTATCTAATTCAATATCATCTTTTGGATTTTTATCATCTGTTTTATAGAGTTCATACTCTAAATAGCTATTTTTATCAACATTAAACGGAGAATTTTTAACAACCTCTATTTTAGGAAGTAAACCTGCTAATGCTCTAACTGCTGTTGTTTTTCCTGTTCCTCTATCTCCTTTAATTAAAACTCCACCAATTGATGGATTAATTGCATTTAATATCAGAGCTTTTTTGATTTTATCCTGACCTACAATAGCTGTAAATGGATAAATATTTTTTTTCATTGTTGACCTCAATGTTTTATTGTTATATTATAGTAAAAAACTTAATTTTTGGCAATAAATTTCCTGATTTATTTACAATATAATCTGATAGTTTTAATACTAAATTTGGTGCTACACTATAATTAATCTTAATACCATATAATTTCTACAATTATGTAATCAATATATCTTTAATCATATATTTCAATGTGTAATCAAATCGTTATTATTAATCATGTTCGATTTCTTGGTTGATTTGATGTTCTTCTTGTTATTGTATTTAATAAAATGGATTTAATGTAATTTATCAACTGTGTACCACTATATTCATGCTTTAAAGTTAATAAAAATATTTTTTCATTTTATTTCAAGTGAAATAAATATTAATAAACATTTAAAATTAAATTTAAATAAAAAATCACATTAAAAATATTAAGCATAGTATTAAATCTTATGATGAATATAAAATAGACTATAAAATGATTTATATTAACTAAAAAAATTTAAAATACTGAATTAGAATAAAAAAGCATGAAACAATAATGTATATGTTTTAACCATTAATTTAGACAGGTATAATGACCAATAAAAAATAGAATAATTATATCAAAAATTCAACTTTAAACTCAAACTATTTTTTCTTTAAATACTCTTATTTCTCTTTAAATAACGACTAAAACAATTAAATTTAGATATAAAAAGGTTAAAATGGTAGAATTTTTTTAAAATAAACCTTAATTCTATTTTATTTAAATGATTATACTAAATATTTACTCTATTTCAGATAAACAATTTGAATCTTTTTAAATCTCATTAATTATATTTTTAAATACTTAATTAACTTTTAAAATTATTTTAATATAATAAACCATTATTAAGGAATTTATTTTAAATCATGCAATTTTTTAAAGGATAAAAATCGATTAATTTTAAAACCTATTTAGAAACCTTTATATAAGATTATTTTTTTAAAGTAAAAGGAAGCAAAATGATTCTTTAAAAAATCATTAGTCATATGAGAGTTAATGTAGGTTTATAAGTTAATTACAATAAATGTATAAAGATTAAATATCTGTATAAGTTGATTTATTAGCTACATATATGTTTGATAGATTTTTGATTTTTAGTTTTGCTGAAATAATATATTAAAAAAATTGAGGTGTAATTATTTCGAAGATGAAAAGTAGTTTGATCATTGGTATAGTTTGTATGCTTTCAATATCTTTAATAAGTGCAAGCTATCTTATGAACGATGACTATAATAATGATGTAAATAGTCTAAATACGAGTGATGAAAAGATTGTTAATGAAGTACCAGCAACTGAAGAAAATGTCAATGTAACCGATGTTATAAGTGCTTCTAAGCAATTCAAACAATATGAAGATGAAAACGGGCAATTACCTGATAAAATTGAAATTGCTGGTAAAAATTATACCGTTGAACAATTTCTTTACTTGTTATCTAAAGTTATAGTTAATAAAAACAGTTGTAACAACTCAACTTCCATCCCAGTTTTAAAATATATTGGACCTGCTTATTCTAAAGGGAATAATTCTGCAGGTGAACTTAACATAAAAGAATATACTAATGCTTCAGCATTGATAATTGAATTTATTGATGTAAAAAGCTATGCTCCTAATTTCTTAATGAACGAAAAATTAGGTAACATATCATTTAATGCTACTGTTGATGGTTTTGTAAGAATTGTAAATAGTATGTCTGATAACAACAATAATCTTATAGAATCTGTTAGTTTTGATGCTACATCTGCTGTAGAGAGTTATACTACCACCTCTTCAAGTAGTGACATTAGTACATATGACGATAAAAGTGGCTCTTCAAGTAGTAGTTTAAGTAGTTCTTCAGGCAGTAAAAGTAGTAATTCCATGAATGTTAATCCAACAAGCAATTCCTATAGTGGCAATGGTTGGAGTTATGTAAACTCAATAAAAAGCCAACTAAGTGGAATGACTTATGGTTCAGATGGTGATTGTTATACATTCAGTCAATTTGTATATGATGATCTTAGTGCTGCAGGTTACAAATGTGGAATCTATCAAGGACACAGCGAGTTAGGAAACCATCGTGTACCTTATGTATATGTTGATGGTACTTTTTACTGGTTAGAAACTTGTAGAGTAGTTCAAAATGGTTGGGGATCTGGTACTGACTGGACTACACCTTACGATACCTGGAACCCAGAATATATATATCTGAGCAACTAAGTCTTTAATGTAAAAGAGAATGATTTTATCATTTCTAATATTTTTTTCTTTTTTGATTTATTTTGATAATTTTTTTCATTATCAAAATAAACATATTTAAAGTTATTTCCCCGCATTGTTTTCATATCAAGGAAAATAACAATCTTTAATCTACAATTACTGAAAATCTTCGATTTTTGGTAATAAAGATACATTACTCTTTTTCAATTATCATTGGAATATAATGCTATAAAGACAAAATGTTTATAGGTGTGGGTTTGGTTGTAATTATGCTTATATTAATTGACCTAAAACCTATTTAAAGATTTTTACTACATTTAAACATTATTTTAAAATCGAAATAAAGGACATTGCAAAATTTAAAAAGTTTTTACTCTATCATGTGGATTTTTTACAGTACCAAATGACAAAATTTTCAAAAATGACTATAATATTATTAATAATTATTAGAAGTATCTTAATACTTATTAATTTAATCCCCAAGCTAATTATAAGCTCATAACTTGAAAAATTTTATGGAGTTAAATTAGCACATAATGAATATTTCTACCTTTACCGACTCTTTTAACAACATTTAAATCCTCTAATTTAGAAGTTTCATCTCTTGCAGCCGTATCTGATATTTTAAATCTATCTTTTATCTCTCGATTAGTTATCTTACCATTAGCTATTATTTTTTCAACAATTTCCATTTGTCTTTCATTTAATGCAACTTGTCCTTGCTTTTTTAGCAATTTAACATCTCTACTAAGTCCAAAAACTTTATCTCTAACATTTTTCATACTGACTGCAACACCATCTGTAAAATACTCCAACCACTCTGTTAAATCGAGAGTATTTGGATTAACACTTTTTAATGCATTATAATAATTAGGACGATCCATATCATAGTAATCATCTAATGTGAAAACCTCTTTAAGTCAAAACCATGCTTATAAAGAACTAATGTAGCCATAACACGAGCTGTTCGACCATTACCATCAATAAATGGGTGAATTCTTACTAATTCATAATGTGTTAAACCTGCTAAAATTACTGGATCGATTTCAGATAAATCAGAAGAGTTAAACCAAATTAAAAAGTCATTAATCAAATCAGGTACATCTTCAGTTAAAGGGGGCATAAACTCGATAGAACCATCAAATGCACCAACATAAACTCGACGATTTCTTAAAACACCTTCATCGTCTGAATGATCTAATGTTTTATTGGTTAAGATTCTATGGACTTCTAATAATTCATTAAGATCAAATGAACCCTTAGATGCAAAATCAGGTATTTTTTTAAAGCATCAATATAATTTAAAACCTCTTGCTTATCTTTTCGCATAGCCATGATATTTCTACCCTCTTCCAAAGCAGTAACATCTGCAAAACTAAGAGGATTACCTTCAATAGCTGTTGAAGAATGAGCACTTCTCAAAATAGCCTCCTTTCTTAAAGAAACCTTCCATTTAGGTATCAGAGGAGCATTTAATATAATTGAATTAGATTCGGCAATAAATGTAAGATTGCCAACAATCTTGTTGTTATTTGGCTTAAACAAAAAAATCAATCCTTTTAATCAAGTTGTATAATTTTATTATAGAAATTGGACAACAAATATTTTTTTAATTTGAAAGATTGCTGAAAAAGTATAATGATATTACATGTAACCAGATTCCAAACACGAAAAAACAAATATTTTTTCATTGAATTTGGAATTGGTCGCCCACCTTATATATAATAATTTATTTCCAAAATGACTATATTAACATAATCAAGAGGATTTTAATTAATTCAATATGTGAATTTTAACTTTTCATTTCTTTTTTTAGAATTCTTAAAACCATTAATTCTAAGTTTTAGCTCCAGCAAACAAAATAGAAACTAAAACTCAAATAAAATAATAAAGGGATGCTGTTATGCAATTCAATTATTTAAATTTTAATTAAAATAGATATTTTATTTATTTAACAAGTTCAATGAAGAAGAAAAATTCGTTTTCTAACTTTAAAAATAAAAGATTTTTAAAATATAATACTGGACAGTTGATTTAAAAAATGATTAATATAGCATAAGATCTTCTAAAATTGTCGTTTATATTCATATCTATAATTTGACGAGTATTAATATGGGCATTATTTTTAAAACTTTGGTCGAGTACTATAAATAGAATTCAATTTTTTATCTATATGAATTTAACTTTTTTAAAGTTTTAGTGGTTTGATCACAATTTGTCGAATTTAAACAAATTATGTGCTGTATTTTTCAGAAATATTATAGTATATCTTTTGGATTTCTTAAATACATTTTCTAATGTCTTGAATTTTTCATGACAATCAGACCCTTGTTAAATAAATACTTGAAATTTTATATAAATAAAATATTTTTTGTTGTGGAAAATTCATTTTCAATTTAGAGTAATTTATTCATTGATTTAATTTGCTATAATAACTTATTTACTTATAACTTATTTTTAAGTCTTAAATAATAGAAAACTTCTCATATAGATCCAACTGCAAAAGCAATGAATGTAATAATCATTCCAATTTTGATTAATTTAGAAACCTTCTTTGAGGTGTATTTATCCTGATTATTTAGTATTTTGTAAGCAGATATTATAAAGAATATAATAGCTATTAAGAGTACTGCAATGTAATATATATTAAAAATTTTAATAAAATAAAGAACAGGGCTGAGAAAGGTAGGAATCAATATAAATATCAAAGCTAAAATACTTGAATTTTTTAATCCATACTTAATAGGGAATGTATTAGCATTTTCTAATTTATCTCCATTTATATCTTCCATATCTTTGATAATCTCTCTTGATAGGGTCATCATAAATGCAAAAGAAGATAAAAATAATGAAATATAGATTTTTCCAAGAATCAAACCTCCAAACACGAAACAAGACCCAGTTAAATAGGCAACGATCATATTTCCAATTAGGGGTAACTTTTTAAGGTTACGACCATAATAATACATTATGATACAATTTAATATAACTAAAATGCATGGTAAATAGCTATTCACGATAATAGAAATTACAACTGATAGGATAATAGCTATTATGAATAGTGATATACTATAATCTTTAGCATTTTTTAGAGAAATTTTACCTGAGGGTATGGGTCGCTCTGGTCTGTTTACAGAATCTATTTTATAATCGTAGAAGTCATTAATTACATTACCTCCACCAGTAGCTAAAAAAACAGCTAAAATACCTATTAATAAAGGTAAATCCACGTTTTTTTCTATAATGCCTACTAATACAATAGCTATTACACCCATTAATCCATTAAAGGGTCTTAGTATTTCTAAATAATGGTTCATAATATCTTGCCTTTAAAATTATTTCTCTTCAGTTAATGTTATTTTAATAATATGTTTTATTGTTGAACTATTATGTATAAAATCAGAGATCTGTATCCATATATTCGGTCTCTAAACCGATTCCTAATCCACTAACTTGTGTTAGTTTTACCAAAGGCAATCCCTGTTATCCTAACGGTTCGAATGTTAATAGCTGCATTTACATCTCTATCATGAGTAGTATGACATTTAGGGCAAAGCTTCGTATCATTAATCCAAGACTTTTTTTAATGTATCCACTATTTATGAGAAGTCTTAGAGGTATATTTTTCATCCACAACCTTGAAATCTTCACCATACCAGTTAAATTTATACTCTAACTGTCTTTTGACTTAATACCAATGTTGATCAGCAGTAGTTTTAGCCAGTTTTTATTCTTGAGTCCTAATTGACATTACCTACAAATATTTTATCATATTTTGATACTATTTTAGTCGTGATTTTATGTATAGAATCTAATATTTTATTCTTTTTATCATTATAAGCTTTAGATAGCTTGGTTCTCGTCTTCTTTGAGTTTTTACTCCAATTAGAAAAATTGTTAGTTCTAATAGCTAATTCTTTATTTAATCTAGCTATTTTTTTATCAGATTTCGTATCCAATACTTTACCAGATTTGAACCCATCTGATAATGTCATAGAATCTTTTAATCCTAAATCAATACCCACATTTTCACCAGTTTCAGGTTTATTTATGATTATTGATTTAGAAACATTAATTGATACATAGTATTTATTGTTTTCTTTAAAGATGGTTGCTGTTAATATCTTCCCATCTACTTTACAACTATATTTCATTTTAATTAATGATTTAAGTTTAGGGATTTTCAATCTACCCTCAACTATTTTAATATTACTTGTTTTGAATGTTTGAATTGATTCTTTCTTAGATTTCCATTTAACATACCCAGCACCAGATTTATGAATATTTTGAAAGCCAGCAATTAATCCTTCATATGCTTTCTGTGCAGATATAGTATCCATACCTTGAAGGAAAGAATATATTTTCTTTATTTCTTTTAAATACATATTAACCACGCTCAGATTTAAGAAATAGTTAATTTTAAGAGAGTTTGTTAAGTTTTGATCCAACATCTATCATACATTTCTTTTACTTTATTGAAAATGAACCTGCTATTATTTATATGGTGATTAATCTATTTTTCTTGTTCAAATGAAGGATATATCCTATATTTCTATGATTTATTTACTTCTTTGATTTTTGTTTTCATTTCATATCCTCCTAATAATATAGAATTAGTATTCGTTGTTTTATCTGTTTTGATTTTTTCTTTACTTACATTAAAATTTTATTTGAAGAGAACATATAAAATATATAATTATTTTTTTAAACCAAATTATTTATACAAAAGTTTGCAGGTAAATGAAAAAATATGGAGCTAAAAGTTTATTAAAATATTATTAAAACAATATTTAAATTAAACTTATTGAGTCAAATGACCACTTAAAAAGTCAGAATAACCTTGAAGGTCAAGTAAACCATGACCTGAGAGATTGATGACAATTGTTTTCTCTTCACCAGTTTCTTTGGCTTTTCTTGCTTCATCAATACCTATTTTTAAGGCATGTGAAGATTCTGGGGCTGGGATAATGCTTTCAGTATTTGCAAATAGCTGGGCTGCTTCAAATATTTCTTGTTGATTTACTGATCTTGGTTCTATTACTCCTGCTTTTGATAGAATAGAAACTTGTGGACTCATTCCATGATATCTTAGTCCTCCAGCATGAACTGATGGAGCTATGAAGTCATGACCTAATGTAAACATCTTTAATAATGGGGTGAATCCTTCACTATCTCCAAAGTCATACTCATAACTACCTTTTGTAAGGGTTGGACATGAACTTGGTTCGACAGCTATTAGATTTGCATCAGTTTTTCCATCCATTTTATCTTTAATTATTGGATACATACTTCCTGCAAAGTTGCTTCCTCCACCAACACATGCAACATAGGTGTCTGGTTCTTCTTCAGCTATTTCTAACTGTATCTTTAATTCTTGACCAATTACAGTTTGATGTAACATAACATGGTTGAGGACACTTCCAAGGGAATATTTTGTTTTTTCATCAGCTAATGCAACTTCAATAGCTTCTGAAATAGCTATTCCAAGTGACCCTGGGTGGTTTGGACTTTCTTTATTAACTTTTCTTCCAACATTAGTGTTGTCACTTGGTGAGGCATATATATTACCGTTGTATAATTCCATTACAGTTTTTCTAAATGGTTTTTGATTGTATGAAACTTTAACCATGTAAACCTCACATTCTATATCCATCATTGAACAAGCAAGTGATAATGCACTACCCCATTGTCCTGCACCAGTTTCTGTTGTAAGCTTTTTTATTCCCTCTTTTTTTGCATAGTATGCTTGAGCTATTGCACTATTTAGTTTGTGAGATCCTGCAGGAGATGAGTCTTCTCTTTTGTAGTAAATTTTTGCTGGAGTATTTAATTTTTCTTCAAGACCTTTTGCTCTAAATAATGGTGTAGGTCTTCCAATTCTTTGATATATTTCCCTTACTTCTTTAGGTATTTTTATATATCTTTCCATTGACATTTCTTGCTCTAAAACAGCTTTTGTAAATATGGTTGGTAAGTTTTCAACTTGATGTCCTCCGTCACCATCTATTGGAGCAGGTAATTCAATAGGTAAATCTGGGTTTATATTGTACCATTGTTTCGGGACTTCATCACTTGGTAAATCTATTTTATACATAGTTATCAGCTTCATTTCCTATTTTTTACTAATATCATTATATATTGTCTTTTCTAACTAATTTGATTAGAAATAATATAAATAATTAAAATTAAATAATTTTAAAAAGGTTTTTTTTAAATAATATTTTGATCAAATTTTTATTTCGAAAATTCATGAAATATCTGATTTTCTATTTAAAACTTTGTTTTATATTTATAAATTCAATAATTTATAAGTTTTATAGAATTTTTTCTTAAATTATGTAAAGTTATAAAAATGAAATTAAATAAAATTCCATGAATAGAGCTAAATACTTTAATAATCATTTAAATATCTTAAATTTACTTTTAGTTCCTGATTTTTTAGTTTAAATAGTGATAATGGTAATGTTTATCAATTATTAATCTTAATTATAATTATAAAAATTCTTTAAATCAAATTTAAAATTGTTTTAGTAAAAATAATCTTTTTTAATTAGCTTAAATTTTTTAATTATTGAAAATTTATTTTCAATTTAGAAGAATTAATTATTCGTTTATTTTAATTTTTTATTATAGTGATAATGGTAATGTTTATCAATTATTAATCTTAATTATAATTATAAAAATTCTTTAAATCAAATTTAAATAAATTATATTGGATATAATATTTTATAAATGACAAACTTTTCCAAAATGATTATAATTATAATATAGTAATAGACATAATTTTTATAGTAATAGACATGATTTTTAAAAAGGTTCATTAAAAATTTATAAGTAAAAATATGACTTTTTAATAAAATAATTACTTATTATCATCTTTATTTATTAAAATAATTATTATAAATTAAATAACAATTAAAATATTAATTTTAAACAATTTATATCCAAATTTAATAATAATTATTAAAAGGATGATTTTTAAAGGTTTTGTCCAGTACTATATATAGTGTTAATTTATTTATTTTTAATTTATTATAATAGTTTGTTTTTATATATAAAATATTTTTAATTCTTAAATAATCAAAATATCTAATTTAACTAAAATTTAAAATTTGATCAATTGAATTGTGCAATAGCCTCTTAGATTGATAATCATATTTTTTCATTTTTTTTTCATTGAACTTATAGAAACATTTATAAGGTATCTTACTAAAATTATATTAAGGTACCTTACTAAATTCAATAATGTTACAAAATAAAAAAAAATGGTGATTTAATGACAGAGTATGAAGAAAAATTAAGTGAAAAACTGTATATACAAATTACACAACTGGGACATTTTTTTCATAGATTTTATCATAAAAATAGAATCTCTAAATTCTTTAAAAAAGAAGATGTTGGACAAAGCCAAGTATTTTTACTTAAAATTCTATTGAAAAAAGATGGTATAACTAATAGTGAGATTGTGGAATTAATGGATATTCGTCCATCTTCAGCTGGAGAGTTAATTATAAAACTTAAGAAAAAAGGCTATGTGAGAGATGAAATTGATCCTAATGATAAAAGGAGTTCTTTAATATTTTTAACCGAAGAAGGGAAAGCTGCGGCAAAAATTTTTAATAATCAATTGGGCATGTTTGATAGTTTTTTCCAGAGCATTACAAAAGAAGAACAAGAACAATTATCTCTAATTTTGGAAAAGCTTATTAATTCAATCAATGACAAAATACCTCATTCTCATCACAAACCTCATTCTCATCACAATAAACATGATGAATTTGGTTTTATGCATCGTGGAAATAGAAATGATCCAAGAGAATTTAAACATCATGGAGATTTTGAATGTCATGATTTTAGACCATAATTTTTTCTGAAAAGTTATCAGTTTATAAAATTGTTTGATGGAGAAGAACTTATGAATAATGCTATTGAGATTAAAAATGTATCCAAAAAATTCGGTGATATGAAAGCAGTTAATGATTTAAGCTTAAATATTCCAAAAAATGAAGTGTTCGCAGTTTTAGGACCCAATGGAGCTGGAAAAACTACAATGATAAACATGTTAGCAACATTATCGACACCTAGTAGCGGAATTATAAAAATTTTTGGTCATGATGTAGTAAAAGAGCCTGAAAAAATAAGGGAGTTAATTGGTTTAACTGGGCAGTATGCAAGTGTTGATGAGGCACTTTCTGCAAAACAAAATTTAGTGATATTTTCAGAACTATTAGGTTTATCTATAAAAGAAGCTAAAATTCGTGCAAATGAACTTTTAAAAGAGTTTCATTTAGAAGATGTTGCAGATAAAGTAATTTCAAATTTTTCTGGTGGTATGAGAAGAAGACTTGATTTAGCAGTCAGTTTAATAGCTAGACCTGAATTAATATTCTTAGATGAGCCTACAACAGGATTAGATCCTAGAACTCGTAATCAAATGTGGTCTACAATCAGAGATTTAGTGAAAAATGGATCAACTATATTACTAACAACCCAATATTTAGAAGAAGCAGATCAATTGGCAGATAGAATTGCTATCATGGATAAAGGGAAAATTGCAGTAGAAGGTACACCAGAAAATCTGAAAAAAGAGCATAATTCTAAAAGTTTAGATGAAATCTTCTTAAAAATCACAGGGGATGGATCAACTGGTGAAAAGAACGATGATGAATTGAATATTACTAAGGAGGCATAACCATTATAAAAATTTTTAAAACAATTAGAGAAACTGGAATCATTGCCAAAAGAAATTTTTTAAAAATGATGAAAACTCCAGAAGAATTTATGGATACATTGATTTTCCCAATAGTATTTTTGCTAATGTTTACCTATATTTTTGGTGGAGCTATTTCTGGTAGTATATCTAACTATTTACCAATCATTATTCCAGGTATTTTAACATTTTGTGTGTTAAATACTGCAGGAACAGCAGGAAATAGTTTAAGAGAGGATATAGAAACAGGAATATTTAATAGATTTAAATCAATGCCAATTTCTCGTATTGCTCCACTTAGTGGAAAATTAACATCTGATAGTATAAGATTTGTTATTAGTATAATGATTACATATATCTTAGCTGTAATCATGGGTTTTTGGCCTTCTAATGGAATATCAGGTATCTTATTATGTTTATTTTTCTTAGTATTCTGTGGATGGTGCATTTCATGGGTTTTTACCTTCATTGGAGTTATAATGAGAACATCTGGATCGGTACAAGGTATATCTGGAATCATAATTATGCCTTTGATGTTTGTATCAAATGCTTTCGTCCCTGTGGATACTATGCCAGAACCTTTACAAATTATAGCAAACATTAATCCTGTAACACATATAGTAAAAGCAACCAATGATTTACTTATGGGTTCTAATATATTAAGTCATGAAGTACTCATATCCTTAATTATAGCCATTGTTCTTGTGTTAATTTTCGCTCCACTTACATTAAAAATTCACTTGAAAAAAACATAAACCCCTATCCTATAGTTAAGATAAATTAAAAGGATTAAATAAGATGTAGGCTAAATAGCTATTTACAATTAATAGAAATTATAATTCCTATGATAATAGCTATTACACTCATTAATCCATTAAATGGTCTTATATTTCTAAATAAGAATTCATAATATCTTACTTTATAATTATTTTCATTTTTAGTAAATATTATTTTAATATAACACTTTATTTGCTTTTATTGATAAATATTTTCATTATATTAAATCTATAAATTTAAAAAATTATATGAACTTGAAGTTGAATATTAACTTTTATGATAACATTTATAACTGGGAATAAACATAAGGTAAAGGAAGCAAAAGAAATATTTCATAATTTTAATATTGAACTTGAGCATATGGACTTAGGTTATTGTGAACCTCAAGGAATATTAGAGGATGTAGCAATAGCTGGTGCAAAATATGCTTCTTCAAAATTAAAAAGACCTGTAATTGTTGAAGATGCTGGATTATTTATTAGATCATTAAATTGGTTTCCTGGAACATATTCTTCTTATGTTCAAGAAACTATTGGTAATTCAGGTGTGTTAAAATTAATGAGAGGAACTAAGGATAGATATGCCGAATTCAGGTCGGTGATTGGGTATTGCACTCCCAAAACCGAACCCAAGACTTTTTTAGGGTATGTCAAAGGACAAATAGCACTTCAAGAGAAAGGAGATAAAGGTTTTGCTTTCGATTCTTTGTTTTATATTGAAGAGAAAGGTAAAACCTTCGCTGAACTTTCTATTAAAGAGAAAAGCCAGTTTTCCCACAGAAAAAATTCCTTGAAAATGTTCATTAATTGGTATAAAGACAACTATTCTGAATAATTTTTTTTGTATTTAGTATTATTCTAATAGCTTACTAATAGGCTGATAAGATTTTAATCAGATATTATACTTCTCTCTTAAATTATAGTGATAATGGTAATGTTTATCAATTATTAATCTTAATTATAATTATAAAAATTCTTTAAATCAAATTTAAATAAATTATATTGGATATAATATTTTATAAAATGACAAACT
>JAISZW010000267.1 GCA_031284445.1 Candidatus Methanovirga basalitermitum
AGTTTGTCATTTTATAAAATATTATATCCAATATAATTTATTTAAATTTGATTTAAAGAATTTTTATAATTATAATTAAGATTAATAATTGATAAACATTACCATTATCACTATAATTATAAAAATTTTATTTTTTCATGATTTTATTTTAAGTTTATTTATATTTTTTTTATTAAATACAGAAAATTGAAAATTTTCTAATTTAACGGAGTTCAATAAAAAGATTTTAAGTTTTAATAAAAGTAGGTAGTGTACTTTTATATTACTTAGGTTTTATTATAGTAGTTATGCCCATAGATATATACATAAAAAATTGAGGTGTTTATTTGCAAGTAAAGGTTATGATGTGATAGCTTTTGAACCAGTACCTTCATTTTATGATATTGCCATGAAAAATATAGATTTGAATCCTGATTTGGCTGAAAAGATAATTCTCGTCAATAAAGGTGTATCTGATAAGAAAGAAGTATTGAAAATTAGATATGATTTTGAGGGCGATGAGGGTGCATCAAGTTATCGTGATGATGGAATGTTTGAGGTTGAAACTTTGACGATTGAGGATATTGTTAATGATTTTCATGTTTCTAATCTTGAGAAGAAATGATTATTATTTTGTTTAAAAAAAGGGTTTGGCTGTGAATCTTAATTGCAAATTGTAATCCATTTTAAAATCCATCTTTAAATATCTATTTTTTTAATAATATCCACAATTTGAGATGGTGTTTTTGCTATGTTTACACCAACACTTTTAAGAGATTCAATTTTATTCTTTGCTGTACCAGTATTACCTTCAATTATCGCTCCAGCATGTCCCATTCTTTTACCTGGAGGTGCTGTTATACCAGCTATATAAGATACCACGGGTTTAGAAATATTGTCTTTGATATATTCAGCAGCTTTTTCTTCAGCACTTCCACCAATCTCACCAATCATAACTATATAATCAGTTTGTTTATCTTCTTCAAATTTTTCAAGAACTTTAGAATAATCAATCCCAACAACAGGATCTCCTCCAATACCTAAGCATGTACTTTGACCAATGCCTGCCATCGTCAGTTGACTTGCAATTTCATAAGTTAAAGTACCACTTCGTGAAACTACACCCACATTTCCTTGTGAAAAAATATGGGTTGGCATTATTCCAAGTTTACCTATGTCTGGGGAAATAATTCCTGGAGTGTTTGGTCCAATTATAGTGGTATTATTTCTTTTAGCATATTCCATTATTTCTATTGAATCATGAACTGGAACATGTTCTGTTATGATCACAACTAAATCCAGATGTTTTATAGATTCAAAAACAGCATCTTTAGCGAATGATGATGGAACAAATATTGTCGAAGCATTTATATTCACATTTTCCTTAGCTTCTTCAACTGTATTGAAAATAGGAACTCCTTTTAAACTTTGACCTCCTTTTCCAGGAGTTACACCTGCAACAATATTAGTATTGTAATTCAACATTTGTTCTGTGTGGAATGAACCTTGTTTGCCAGTAATTCCTTGAATTAAACATTTTGTATTTTTATCTAATAATATCATTATTTTTTTTTCCTCCTATTTTAGTCTATAATGTATGATATGATTTATTACTAATATAATCCCTATTAATTCATTGTATTAAGGGTATTTAATATTTTGTTAAGATTTTTTAAAATATCATAGTTTATAAATATCCTGTACAATTTATGTGGTAGTTAAAATCAATGAATTTTATTTTCATGTATTATATAGAAATTTATTTTAAGGTTTTAGAGTATATGAAACTAAATTTTAAAATGAATAAATATAAAGAATTTTAATTTATTGTGTGGTGTTAGAAAATCATCTATTTAAAATTGATTTAAATAACAATTTTTCATCGTATAAAGTATATAATTTAAGAAGTTGTTTTATAATTGAAGTCCATATATTTATTTTAAAAAATACCATAAAATAGCTAAAAAAGTATTACTTATGAAACCTTTATATACTATGAAAAATATATTAATGATTGCTAATGCAATATTTAGAAAAAGTTTGTATTCAATCTTTTGAGTTCTTTTCACACTCATTACAACTCCACATTGGTAATTCTCGAAAGATTGATCTTATTCTTTGAAATAGCTTAGCATTATTTCTTTTTTTTTTAAATTTTTTCCTGATTTGTGACATATACTCATACGATCTATTTCTAATAGTTAAGTACAAGTTCAAATGTAAAATTAGGGAAAAGGTAATACTTATTTCAATTAAAAACACTTATTTTTTTTGATTAAATTTTCTTTGAAAGTTCGTTGAAAATTTTATGAGCTAAATCTTTTTTTGATATAAAACCTATATTTTCATGACTGTTTTCATTGACTAAAATAGCATAACTTCTATCTAAACCAGAATTAGAAACTCTTCCAGTATCATTAACAACGACTAAATCAGATTTTGATTTATTAATTTGTTTTCTTCCTTTATTAATTAATTCTTCATCTGATAGATTATGTTCTGCTTTAAAACCAACTAAAAAAACAGTTGGAGATATATCTTTAACTTTTTCAATGATTTTCTCTGCAGGCATAAACTCAACTGAAATACTATTTTTTGAAGAAATTTTTTTATCATATGACTTAGGTATAAAATCAGAAACTGCAGCAACTGAAATAAATGCATCATTAGTTTTTAACTGTTTTTTAATCTCTTCACTCATTTGTTCACTATTATCTACCTTAATAACATCAATCATCTTAGGAAATTCAATATCCACTTTTCCAGATATAACAGTTAAGTTCGCTCCTTGTTTATATCCTTCTTTAATTATTTCTAAACCCATTTTTCCTGTAGATTCATTAGATATTACCCTAATAGGATCAATATGTTCAATAGTTCTTCCAATAGATATAAGAATATTTTTACCATTTAACTCTCTATTTGAAGTAAGTTTCAATGATTCTAAAACAATATCATGTTTATTTGGAAATTTTGCATGACCTTCATTTAATTTAGGCTCAAAAAAATGAATACCCTCAGATTTAAGTTCTTTTATATTCTCTGAAATGGTTTTATACATAGTTTCATGCATAGAAGGAACAAAAAGAATTGGAGTGTCATGACCTTGAGCAACTATTAAAAGAGAGGATATATGATCATCAGCTATTTTATATCTAAATTTACTTATAATATTTGCTGTGGCAGGTGCAACTAAAATTAAATCTACATCAGCATATTTTATATGCTCAATCATTCCAGTAATATGTGTAATAACACCTTTTCCACAAGCAAATTCTAAAGCATTGGGATGTATTATATTTTTCCCATTTTCACTTAAAAATGGTTGAACCTCAAAACCTTGACGTCTAAACTCTCTTGCTAATTTTATTGTTTCAACAGCAGCAACACTTCCGGTTACACAAAGAACTATCATAATACCACTTAATATATTAATTAATTTTGAAGCTATTTAAAATAAAATCAAAGTACGGTTTCTGGGATGGGAAATCTTTTTGAGGTGCAGTACATAGAATCACATAAACATATCCATTATTCTCAATCCAGTATGCCTTCTGCTCTTTAACCTCATTACCCTCTGTAACAGTATAATCTACTTCTAATCCTTTGTAATCACTAAATGTTACATTTTCATGACCAATACTTCTATATGATGAGTTTGAAAATAGAGTTTTATAAACTTGATTAAAGTATTCATTTAATGGGGATTGTAAGATTCTTTTTTGAATATTGACACTCACTAAACCTAAACCACTTGAATTATCAATTAATTCAGGATTTCCAACGGCAATAATAGTTTCATTAACTTGTGTATTAGCAACCATCCAATTAGAAGGATAATTTATAGTAATTCCATTTCTGCTTAATGTTTTAGTATCTTGATTGTTTGTAATGCACCCAGAAGATAGAATAACTCCAATGATTATAATTATTGGTAAAATATATCTTTTTATCATGATAATACTTTTTTTTTTTTTGATTGTGCCTATAAGAATTGCAATTTAGGTTGAATCAGGTTCTCCTTCAATTGGAGGATCAACATTATCAGTAGGCTCATCAGCCATAGATTCTCCATATTCACTCTTATAACCATTGTTTCCAGTATAATCTTCTCCTTTACCTTCATTATTATAACTTGAACCTTCATTATTATTATAACTTGAAGAATATTGATAATTAGAAGTTTTCGTGGTTGGAGTGTAACTTTTATATTCCATAATTGGAGGAAAAGCACTTTCACTAATCTGTAGACTATCGACATTCGCTGATTCAGAATTCATTTTTTGGTGATAATTAAAAAATCCTGATGTTACACCTGCAATAAATGCAAGTATAAGAAATGATGTAGCTATTACAATATATCTCTTGTTACTTTTAGGTTTCTCATTATTTTCATGTTTTTTATTATTATATTGTTTAACAATGTATTTATCAGCATTGTATCTCTTGCCATGATTCAATTCTAATTCATCATCTTCTTTTTCGTGTTCAAAATCATTGTCTTTAGTTAATCCTTGCATCTCTCTTACTCTTAAAGTAGCATTTAAAGTCTTTAATTTATTATCATATAATTTTAATAAACTGTTGTATTTATCTTGAGAAATTTTATTGTTATTAAAATCTTGTTTCAATCCTTCTATACTTCTTAAAAGTTTTTGTTTATATTGATTTATGTTATCATTTCCCAATTTTCAATCTCCAATATATTTTGTCTGCTATTGTTTAAAACAGCATATTTCGAGAATGTATACGATGATTTATTAATCGAACAACACATACATTCATATAAATTATTATTTAATTTTCACTATAAAAAGATTTTATCACCTATAATTTTATTTAAGCTTATTTATATCTTTATTTATTAAATACAGAAAATTAAAAATTTTCTAATTGAATGGAGTTCAATAAAAAGACTTTAAGTTTTAATAAAAGTAGTCACATGAATTAATCTTATTTTTAAGACAATTTTAATATCAGTTGGATTTTTCATCCTCTATAAAAATCTTTTTTTCAGGTTATATTTAAATTGTGCTTTGGAGAACTGTGAAATTGCAGTTTTTTGTTGATTTTGGAATTGTTGATCAGTATTTAATAAACAAAAATAGAAATTTTGGTAGAAATAAGAATTTTATATCAAAAATTATTTTCTGTTTATCTCTTTACTTGTTTAAAAATTTAATTTTTAATGTTGAATTAGACAATTCATTGTTTAATGTTGATTTCTCGCTGTCTCATCAACCTTGTGACATATCCAGCGATTTTGTTTCTTAAATGCTTGGTACTAACAGTAGAGTACTCAGCAACCATTCTTTTATTGTCCTCAAAATCCGTATTAAATTTTCCTTTATGAATTTCAATAAGCTCTTTAGATATACGTTTAACAAATGAAGTCCTAATATTTCCCATTTTTTATCTCCTTTAATTTATTATCATTACAATAGCTAATTTCTATTAATTTAATTTTTATAGTCATTTTGGAAAGTTTGTCATTTTATAAAATATTAATATCTAATATAATTTATTTAAATTTGATTTAAAGAATTTTATAATTAAGATTAATAATTGATAAACATTACCATTATCACTATAATCAATTAATACTGATTATTGTATTGTTTTCTATTAATTTTAACATGAAAAATTTAATTTTGCAAAACATTATAAATTATTATTTTAGATTTTCATTGTATAAATATATTGTGACTCACATAACAATGCTGTCAACTTAAGAAAATTATTTTTTTAAACTTTGATTTAGATTAAAAATAAAGCTTGATAAACGAGATTCTAAATAGAAATTTTAATCAAAAATCCTTAAGTTGACAGCA
>JAISZW010000268.1 GCA_031284445.1 Candidatus Methanovirga basalitermitum
TTTTATTAATAATTTTTGGTCATAACAACTGTTATATGATTAAATATAACAATTGTTATCATCCGAATTTTTGACAGAATCATTTAACACAACCAAAACATTAGACGCAATAAGAAAAATGGGTATTAATCATGATTTTCTTTAGATGCTAACTTTTTAATTAACTTCTAATGTTGAAAGTAACAAATATCATGAAAGAGCTAATGAGATATTAAAATCTATTGGAAATGAAGATATATTAATCTCCAAACTTTTAATATGAAAGTAATAACTGTTATGAATGTTAAACTAAAACAAGACAATTTATTTAATATCAAAAGTTTAAGAAATTAAATAACAACTATAAAGTCATCATTGATAGTGATTTCTATGATAAATGAATGGAAATACTTAATAAATTATTAAAAGAAAATAAAAAAAGATTACCTCTATTTGACTGTGTTTATATAGCATTAATGCAGAAGATAGAAATAAAAGAAATAGCTACATTTGATAAACATTTCAACGATATAAATTGAATAAAAGTAATTAAATAGAAAGATTTTTTTTAGACTATAAGTGATTGTAAAATGATTATTCAAAAACTAAATGGAGAAAATAAAGACATTTTAAAAGAGAATATAAGTAAATTAAAAGAACTTTTTCCAGAAATAATCACATAAAATAAAATAAAAAAATACATAATTAAAACATGAAATTTTAAATAAAATAGTTTCTTTAGGTGAAAGTATGGATACAGTCTCTGATTCAACCACGAAAAAAAGAAGTGATTGATAGAAAACAAATAGCTATTGATTTTGCTAATTCTTTAAACCATCCAGAAAATGAAAGGATAGTATTATTTGGTTCTGTTGCTCGCGAAGATGATAATGAGAATCTGATATTGATATTCTTATAATCACTAAAACAAATAATCATGATAGAGAAATTAAGGATGATATTTATACAAAGGTTTGATATTTTAATGACAATTGGTGAAAGGATCTCTATTAAAATGAGAACAAATGAATACACTAAAAAGTATTTTCATTCCTCTTTTTTATCAAATATTAGAAATGAAGGAATAATTTTGGTTTAAGTGGGTTATATGGATGAAAAAGTAAAATTATATTTTTAAAGCCTTAGAATTAATTGAAGATTTACAGATAGCTATTGACAATGAAAGATATAATATGTCAGTTAACCGTTCATATTATGCAACTTTTCATGGGGCAACAGCAATATTAGAAAAAAAAGGAATTAAAACTAAAAAACATGCAGGAACTAATCATCAATTCGGGTTAGAATATGTGATTAATGGAGATTTTGATAATCAAATAGCTAAAATTTTTTCAGAAATAGAAGATTTTCGAGAAAACTCTGATATGATGTTTACTTTCATGTTGATGAAAAAGATGCAATTGAAATTTTAAAAAAAGCAGAGTTATTTATTAATGAATGTAGAAGATTCTTATAAAGTATATGATGATAATATGATAGAGTCAAAACTAAATGGCAAAAGTAAAGAAATTTTAAAAGAAAATATAACTAAACTTAAAAGTTTGTTTCCAGAAATAGCTACAGAAGATAAGATTGACTTTGATAAGCTTAAATTATTACTTTCTGATGAAATTGATGATTCTCCCGAGAGATATAATTTTAGTTGGAATGGAAAAAAGAAAGCTATTTCTGAAGCTCAAAAGCCATCAACAGGAACTTTAAGACCATGTAAACAAGAGAGTAAAGACTGGAACACAACAGAGAATCTTTACATTGAATGAGATAACTTAGAAGTTCTTAAATTGCTTCAAAAGACATATTACAATAAAATTAAAATGATTTATATTGATCCACCTTACAACACAGGGAAAGATTTTATTTACTCAGATAATTATAAGGATAATTTAGAGAATTATTTAGAATTAACAGGGCAGGTCGCACCTAATTCAGATTTAAGAGAGAGAGAGAGAGAGAGTTTTAATGTTAAATTAAGTACAAATACTGAGTCGTCAGGTAGATTTCATACGAATTGGCTTAATATGATGTATCCACGACTAAAATTGGCAAGAAATTTGTTGACTGATGATGGTGTTATTTTTATTAGTATTGATGATAATGAAGTAAATAATTTGAAAAAACTTTGTGATGAGATTTTTGGTGAAGAAAACTTTGTTTGCACTTTATTAGGAAAAATAAAGCTGGAAGTGGACATGATAGTAAAAAAATAGCTATAGAATTTGATTATATTGTTTGTTATTGTAAAAACGTTAATTTTGTTCAAATTAATAAAAAACCTGTTGATGTTGAAGAGGATAGTAAATATAGATTTGCTGATGAATTTATAGAAAGAAGAGGAAAATATTATTTAAGAGATTTGGATTATAAAGGAAGTTATAGTGAAAAATTGGATTATCCAATAACTACACCAGATGGTAGCACTATTTATTCTGGAGGAGAATTTGGTAAAGCCAATACTTGGAGATGGAGTCAAAAAAAATTTAATTGGGGGATAGATAATAATTTCATTGAATTTAAAAAGACTAAAGATAAATGGAAAGTTTATATAAAACAATATCAGTTTGTAGACAACAATGATGAGAAATATATCCGTGAAATAGCTTATAGAGCACTCATTGACTTTTCAATGGTCAAGGGACTATTGATTTCAATGAAATTATGGAAACTAATGTTTTTTCTTTTCCTAAAAATGTAAATCTTATAGAATTTTTATTAAAAGTGGGAAGTCAGAAAGATTCTATAATCATAGACTTTTTCTCAGGTTCTGGTACAACAGCCAATGTTACTATGGAATTGAATAATAAAGATAATGGTAATAGGAAATTTATAATGGTTCAAATTTCAGAGGCTACAGATGAAAAATCAGAAGCATTTAAAGCAGAATATGAAACAATAGCTGAAATTGGTAAAGAAAGAATAAGAAGAGCTGGAGATAAAATTAAATCTATTTATGCTACTCAATCGAAGATGAGTTCAAAAGAAATAGATATTGGATTCAAAGTCTTCAAACTGGATTCTTCTAATTTGAATAAGTGGAATCCTGATTATAATGATATTGAACAGACTATTTTAGATTCCTCAGATAATATTGTGGTTGGACGGACTGAATTAGACCTTACCTATGAGATTATGCTTAAATATGGAATAGATTTGACATTAGCTATCGATGAATTTTCTATAGGTGAGTGGAAAATATACTCAATTGGATTTGGAGCTTTTTTAATCTGTTTAGATGACAACATCACAAAGGAAATAGCTATTTCCTTAATTGAAAAAATAAAAGAACTTTCACCTGAGACTGTTAGAATTGTATTTAAAGATAATGGTTTTCGTAGTGATAAGACTAATATTAAGGAATCATTGAAAACTATTGGTATTGATGAATTTATTACAATTTAACAATCCTGTCAACTTAAGGATTTTTGATTAAAATTTCTATTTTGAATACTGCTTATTCGTACCCTATTTTTATAGTGATAATGGTAATGTTTATCAATTATTAATCTTAATTATAATTATAAAAATTCTTTAAATCAAATTTAAATAAATTATATTGGATATAATATTTTATAAAATGACAAACT
>JAISZW010000011.1 GCA_031284445.1 Candidatus Methanovirga basalitermitum
ATGGTTTGGATAGGGCTTCGAGATTTGGCAGAATTAGGTGGACACTAAGAAATAGAAAATCCATCTCATAGTCAATTATGATTTTTTTAAGTTTATCACCCAGATTTTTGACAGAGCCGATTCCTGATTAATTCTTGAACTTAAATGAATTTTAAGTTGTACTTTTAGAAATTACTGTGATATATCTTTTAGATTTCTTAGATACATTTTTCAATGCCTTGAATTTTTCATGAAAATGAGACATCCTAATCAATATTAAACAAAACTTTAAGAATTATTTTATTAACAATAATTATTTAAATTTGTTTATAAATAATTTAAAAAATGGATTGTAATATTGAATAACAAAATAATTAGGATTCTTATGGATGAAATATATGCAATTATTCCAGTATCTAAACTTAATAATGCTAAAACTCGATTATCTCCCTTTTTATCACCAATAGAAAGGAAAAACTTATTAAAATCCATGCTTAAAGATGTCGTCATGGCTTTAAAAAAGCATGTTGATGAAGTAATAATCATAAGTAGTGATACCGATGTTTTAGATTATGGGAAAGAATTAAGAGTGGTGACTCTTGTTGAAGAGAGTAACTCAAATTTAAATCTTGCACTTGAGCAAGCAATGAAATGGGCTGAAGATAAAGTTTCAAAAATTATCATAGTCCCATCAGATCTACCACTAATAGCTAAATCCGATCTTTGCAGATTAATAAATCAGGGAAAATCACAAGACTTCATAATTGCTCCCTCACGAGGAGGAGGAACCAACATTTTAATAATAAAACCATTAACTATTAAGATGGAGTATGGTGAGGACAGCTTTAGAAAACATGTTAAAGAAGCAATAGCCAATAATTTACCTCCATTAGTCTATGATTCGTTTTTTTTATCTTTAGATGTTAATATAACTGAAGATCTTGGAGAAATATTATTACATGATGAAGACTCTAACACAAAAAATTACCTACAAACCTTAAATATTTCAGTTGAGCCGATTCATGGAGTGCAACGCTTAAAGGTATCAAGAAAATAATTACGATGATTTAAATGATTGGGATTTCAATAGCTGGGTTTGATCCATCAGGAGGAGCTGGAATATTAACTGATATTAAAACATTCACTTCATTAGGAATTCATGGAACAAGTGTAATCACAGCATTAACAGCTCAAAATCCAAAAAAATTCTTCTCAACCTATCCAATAGCTATTGAATATATTGAAGAACAGTTTGATTCAATAGTAGATGAATACAATATTAATCATGGGAAAACAGGACTTTTATATTCAGATGAAGTGATTAAACTAATCCATAAAAAACTTAAATCAAACAATATAAAGTATGTTGTTGATCCAGTTATGATTGCAAGTTCTGGTGGAAAACTATCAAAAAACGACATTTCAAAAACTTTGAAAAATAATTTAATTAAAGATTCCGTACTTATTACTCCAAACATATCTGAAGCAGAAGCTTTATCAGGAATAGCTATTGAAAATATTGCCGATGGAATTGAAGCCTCAGATATGTTAAATAAATATTCTAATGTCTTAATTACAGGTGGTCATCTTAATGGAAATAGTATATTAAATATTGATGGAAAAATAACAGTACTTAAAGAAGACTTAATAAAAACAAATAATGTTCACGGGAGTGGATGCAGTCTATCAGCAGCTATTACAAGTTATTTAATTAAAGGAGAAGAATTAATTGTTGCTGTTAAGAAATCAAATAAATTTGTTCGAATAGCTATTGAAAATGGTCAGCATGGAACCTTAAGTTTTTAATACCTTACATTTAACAACGAACCAGTAATAACTCCATGTATGGTGATTATTCTGGGAACTTGAAATTCATCAAAATAATGGATTTAAATAAGATTTAAATTTGGATTAAAATAATTGCATAACATTTGCTTGTAGAAATTAATAATATTCCATTAAATCTTCAAATTCAGGATTATCTATAAATTCCTTTATGAATTCCTTAATATCTTCTATAAATTCTTTTTTTCTATTTTCAAGACTTTTAATTCGAGAGTAATCTTTTTTTAAAGTTAAAATCATTTTAATATCATCAGTTTCTAACTCTAATTCTGGACATTTTAATTCTGGTAAATCAATTTCAATACCATCAAAACCTTTTAAATCCATATACATGACCTTTTATGACCGTGTAATTTAATTATTAGATAAATTAAATTTAAGGTCTCTTTTCTATTGCAATTGTTTTCATGTTCTTATTCTTTTGCTGAGTAATTTTTGAAAACGTTGATATTCCAATTTGTAACTTTGACAGATTCATTAATTTGTCAAACTATCACGAATTGTGTGAAAATCATATTTTTAGTGTAAAAAATATTTTAAGGAATTTTGAGAAATTGAGGGTGATCATCACTATGTTTGTTGCAAAAGTTCCTAAAATCGCATGCATCACAGGTTCTTTTATCTCCATCAGCCTTCCATGACCCTTTTATTGATGATCCTTTACTTTCATTTACTGTAGATTTTTCAATATTATTGACAACATTATCAAATTCTTTTAAAGCTTTATCAACTTTTTTCTTGTTAATTTCAATAATTCTAATAGATCTATCTAATTTAAACGAATCTGAAAGGTTAGGAAAGTTTTTTTCATTCCCATTCCAATCATTAATCAATTCTCTATCTTCTTTACTTATTTTAACATCAGTTTTACCATTTTCAATATCTCCCTTTATAACGAGTAAATCCTCATTTGAAGGAAGAAGTTCATTTAAATAGAAGATTATTCCAGATATTATTGGCTTTAAGTTGGTTTGTTTGCATCTAAGCCAACTGTATGTTAATATCTGCCATTCATGATAGTTCCAAGTGGATTGATGTTCTAATGTTTTAGGATCGTGCTGAGGTCTTTTCATCCCTTTATAATCTATTATTATTTCGTATTCTTCGTCAGAGTTTAAATATTCTCTCTTATAAAAGTTTTCTTTTTTTAAATATTCTACAATCAAATTTTTTTTAGAAATTGGAGAATTTATTTTCAAAGAACTTATTACATCTATTACTCCGTTAACACAGTAAAAATCTGAGCGTCTATTTATTTTATCTTTTAAAGGCATTTTTCTCAAGCCTTTAATTAAAACTTCAGATGAATCCATTAAAGGAAATAGATGCTTTCCCCATAAGTTAATTGATTTCTCGATTCTTGTACTTATAATTCTTTTTAGAGGATTTTCACCATGTTCATTTTCACCTACAGTTTTATAAGGAGTAAAATATTTTGGGTTTGGTGGGTATAAACCCCTTGCTTGCATTCTTTGATCAATTTTCTCTTCAATGGATCTAATATCTCTTAACCAATCCCATGGGAACTGTGTTTTTTTAAGTTTCCATTCAGTATATGCTTCTTCCATGACTCCATGGATGAATTCTCCAAACCAAAGTTGTAATGGTCTTGATGGTGGTAGTGAACCTTTATTCTGATATCTGTATTGAAGATTACAAGTTAAAAAAGATAGTAAATCCCCAGTTAGACTATACTCAGGAATATTGTATTCTTTAGATTTTGATGACAATTTCATTTTAACCCATCAACAACCTATTTTCTATTAATAAGTACTCAACCAAAGTTTTAAAAATAATGCCCATTATTAAGACTCATCAAATTATAAATAAATATAAACAAACAATTTTTAGATCTTATACTATATTCATCATTTTTAAATCAAATATCCAGTACTATATATCATCTTCTATTCTTTAAAACTGAGCAACAATTCTAAAATCAGCAAAAAACCATCATTTTATTCATATTTATGCATTGCTAAATGTGCATGTTGGATAACTTATTATACCTCTTTAAAGACAAAAAAAAAAAAAAAAAAAATAATTGTTGCCCAATTTCTTTATGAATATACCATTTTCTTTATGAATATACCATTTTTAAAATTTTTAGTAATGTTGAAACCAATGAATGTTGGATTTTTTTAAAATCATCTTAGCGGTTCGATACTAACCAATTTGCAGTAACAGTATCTTTCTGCAGAGGTGTATCCTGGAGGCCAACAAGTTCCCATTATCAATTCTTTTACACCCTTTTTGAATTGAATAGGATTGGTTTCATAATCATATCTTATATCCTCATTTGAAGTTACTTCATAGGTGTATTTCTTTTGAGTTAAGAAATCGTTAATATATACTTTATCACCTTTTACAAGTTTATGTAAACTTTCAAATGGTGCTGAATAAGTTATATGATGACCTAATAATCCAATATCACCTTTTTCTCCAGGGTAATAGCTATTATCATAATGGTAAACACTTTTATATGCATTTACAGTATCACTTCTTATATTCCAATTGTAGTTTAACTTTGGTATTTCGATAGTTCCAAATACAGGATTTTTAGTCAAAGTTTTAGTGCTGATTCTTATTTTACTTTTAATTATATCTATAACATTAGAATTATTTCCATAAAGAATAATACTATAAACTGCATTGTTTCTATTGATCCATAATTCTTTTACTACTTTTGAACTGTCATTTGAGAGAGTATATTCATTTTCATAAACTTCCATATCATCAGTTTTCTCTTTTTTCTTAGATGTTAATTTAAGTTTACTTTCACTTTCACCTAATTCTTCAGGAATGAAGTCTTCAGCAATACTGTAATCTGAAGGAATATACTGCCTATTTATAATAATTTCACCTATTTCATGATTAATCAATTTATCAATGCAACTTCCATCAACACCACTATTAGTAGAGGATTTATTTCCAATCACCCAACTTTCAGGGTATTTAAATGATAATTCATTAAAAGTATAATTTTTGAGATTCGTATTGCTTTCATCTATAAAATCATGATCTCCTGTAAACATTATTGAAGCTGTAACTATGCTAATCATTACAAATATTATGATTAATATGATTAAATTCTTATTTCTCATTATAAACTCCTTTTAATTTATCTATTTAAATTAATATAAGTTAAATCCTCATTAAGCAGTTTTTTAACTTAACTCAGCGATTGAATCATTGTTGTAGTAGATTCGTTCTGGACCAAAACCAATTACCCCATCACTACGAGGATAAAAAGAAGGCAAAAGAGTATTTATATTATAATAAACTTGGAATAATTCTTTTTTTGTTTGATTGAGCTTGTCAACATTTACATCAACATAATTGATATTTAAAGGTTCTGGTTTGGCTTGTTGTTGATGATAGTAGTAGATTGGGAATTGTCTGTATTTTAGGTTTGGGTATTTTTCTTTCATTCTTTTCATTGCCTCATGACATGCATGATGATCTGGATTTCCATCACCAGTTGTTGTATAAAAAGTGGTGTATCCATCTTTTAAGTACAAATCCTCCATAACACTAAATACTTCATCAGTAGTTAAAGCACCATCATCAAAACCATGAGTTCTATAGTTAGTCACATTTATTACTTTCATCACTTGTTTAAACGAATCTTCACGTATTATACCCTTTCGATCCGCATCATTCATATCTTTAGAAATACTCGCATTGTAGTAATTATTTACTATACGCAATGTAGGAGCTAAACTATTCCCTGATGTCATTAAGTCAAAGTGAAGCTTATATCCTGATTTTATTAAAATGGATATCACACCTCCAGCACCAATTGTCTCATCATCGGCATGAGAAATAATAAATGCTACTTTTTTATCATCATGATTATTAACTTGACTATAGAGATATACGAATAATAAAGATAAAAGGACAATTCCTAACACTATTAAAACATGTTTATTCATAATTTATCACTTCGCTACATCTCATCTACCCCTAACTGAAGTTAAGGGGCTTGGTATGTAATTAGATTCTAATGAATCCAGAGTTGTCATAACCTTTAAATCCCTACGAAGCATAGGTGCATACTTTCCAAATGCTCTTATAAAAAATATTTTTTTGCAGCATTTGTATCTCTATCCACAAACTTATTACAAGTCTTGCAATATGCTTGT
>JAISZW010000091.1 GCA_031284445.1 Candidatus Methanovirga basalitermitum
TATGTCTACTGAAGTAATAATCACATTCGACACAGGATACCCAGAAAACCTCATACAACTAAAAGAATGGAACCTAACCAGCACAAGCATTACAGGGGATGGTTGGTGGGATACATTAAAAGAAACCCACATGTACCTTGATAAATCACGGGAACAATATAGTTTGATTGTTAGTAATGAGACACTCAGCATCTATCACACATTATTCCCAGCAGATAATGCAACCTATTACCTGAACCAACCACAAGGACAATTAGATTACCAAGACAGTCTTTATCGTTTGACTTATACTGGGCAATTATTATTCATACTTGTAGGTGATGAGGATGGTAACCTATTACCATCTGAGACCACACATATAACTTTTGATGACCCGTTTACAGTCCCTGATATTATAATCCCTGATACTCCTATTCATAGATTAAATATTACGGATACGGGTATTGTTCCTGATCATGATATAGTAATAACTGTATCGGGTGATGATTATGAGGATAAGACTGTGCTTTACACTACACCAAGTAGTGAGGATTTTTATGTTTGTGATTTAGTAAAACTAACAAAAAAATAGTAGTAGTGGAGGATTGATACATAATGGTTAACCCATACTTAACACGTTGTAGTAACGTGCCAGACTTAACAGAATTCTACATAAATAAAGATACAGGAGAAGATGATCCTACTTATGGTACGAGTATAGATACTCCATGGAGGACATTACAATATGCTCTGGAACAATTGAATACTTATGGTGAAGGATTAGGGATGGAATCCATATACATTCGCATAGCACCTCAGACTGACCCAGAACTCAACACTCAAATCATAGATAATTTCCGAACATCACACACAACCATATTCGGAAACGGATGCCAATTAAACTACACACCAACATCTGAGGCAACTAACCGTGGTAGTTTACTCATGGACACCGTATTGCGAAACTGCGTACTCTGCGATGATTTCAACTTCCAAGGTGGTCGTATTGTGCTAATTGACTGCGATATAAGAGTAACACAAAGCTTCGATGACTTATTATTAACATTATACGGAGGGAATGAACTTATAGGACCTAATAAATTCAACATATCATCTGGACAAGCCATACACGCACATAACAGCATCATAACTGACGGTGATAACACAGAATATAATTTCCTGCCAAATGATGCTCCTCGCCCAACATATAAACCAATCGACAACAATAACACAACCTACACTAAAGCTGGAAACCAATCAGGTAACTGGGATGAGCCTAATGGTGAGTATTGGGGTGTTACAGATCCAGGGATGGCATTAGGAAAATATAGGATGGGGGTATATGAACAAGGGACTGCAGGTCAGGTACTCGGATATATACAAAATGGTACAACTGCAGTTGCTAAAGATGTTTTCGAAGCATTGAAAAACGAGACATACAATTTAAATAATAATCGAATTGAGTTTGTAGGGCCTGATACTAATAGAGGTTCCTTAGCAGTCACCATTTATTTAACTCGTTTAGGTGATCGTATTGTGACTGCGAATTTCGGTGATGATTGGCATTTCTGGGGTGGTACAGGTGACTGGTTCACGAGTCATATTACTTTCACCAGTACTTCTGCGATAATTCCTAGTGGTTGGAGACCATCACGTAAATGTATGGCATTGATACATGGTGGGGATGCTGGTCTGACGAGTGTTGGTGCGCATTGCACAATAAATACTAATGGTACAATAAGTATCCATACTATGGATAAGTTTAGTAATCAGGATGCTATCTGGATTCCTAATATGAGCTGGCTCACCTCCATAATTGAATAGCTTTTTGTGTGATGTTGGGGTGTATGGTATTTTCTAATACTGCCTATAATAATCTTTGATTTTTAGGTAGATGAATTTTTTAACAAAAAAAAGGTTATATTTTACTAAGGGTTTATTTTTTATGGTTCAGTTTAAAGTTTTAATCACATGCACTTGTCCAATAAGTGACTTCATCCAAATTAGTGATATTGACACCACTCTCTCTTTTGATGGAGTAGAGAATGGTAGTATTACTTGTAGTATTTATAGTAGTACGATTGAGTTAACCCCAGGTGAATATAGTTTAACTGACAGTCAAGGAATCATCAGATCCACCCAAATAATAGTTACAAGTGATACAGAATTAATACGTGTTGGATTAAAACAACAAACACTACCCTTAAACATCCAATTCAAGGGCACTACTGTTTTTGATCCTGATTATGAAAACTCCACTATCTGCGCAAAGGTGACATGTCCAAGTACTGGGAAAGTAATAACTAATGAGATAATTTTATTAACATTAACACAAGCCACCTATAAACCCTATATATCACTTCCTAATTTAGATTCAGGGATCTATGAATTATATGCACATCATCCAGACAGCACCATCATTGATAATGTGACGATCACTGATAATCCTTTACTCCTTGACTTCAGCAATCCTCCCTCACCAGTATTTGATTTTGGAGTGGAACCAGTCACACGAACAATACATAAAACTATCACAACTAACATCACACTACTAAACCTCCAGTTAACAGCAGGCAAATGCCCAATCAGCAAAACCATCCCCACCACAGATATTGAATATGATGCCTATAACGGTACAACTAAAATCATACCAGACCCCAACCAACATGAATTCAACTGTACTGAAAACCTCGTATATCTTTTATTCAAAGAATCATACATCACTACTGATTTCAACACCACAGGGACAAGTGGAAGCAACCTCCAAAACTACAGTAAAGGAGACACCATAGCTTTTGTTGAAGCACCAGACATAGATAATCATATCCTCATCACCTTAAATATCTTAATCAATGAAACCACAGTTTGGGATCCTGAAATAGAGAGTATCGAGATAATAAAAGATTACAGTTGCAGAATGAATGGTCCAACTAAACCAGAAACACAAATCATCACACAAAAGAATTATAAAGGAATAATAAAACTCAACGACCTATATGGAGGATTATATAAAGGATACTACAACATACAAGTCTACATTAACACAAACACTAGAAGAATATTCATCGATGCAATCAATAATAACAGTATTTACCTGGAAGACAGGGAACATATCACCCATGATTATAACCAACTCATGTATATTGAGACCAGTAACTTCACAGGCAATATGATTAATTGTGAATTATCCCTACCATACAATAGTTTCAATCGTCGTCTTATCGGTGAATACAGTAAGGATAACCCATCTTATAACCTACTATTGAACTCTCCAAATGAGAGTTCAGGAGTGAATGTTTTTGATTCTCATCGTTACATGATGCAACTAAGTGATAATAAAGATGACAAATACGAAGATGAGAACATAATCTTCATTTTATACCCTCCACAACTAAGCAAACCATTATGTGATGAAGGCAAAACACTAATCACAGATTTATTGGATATTTTTGATTTGAAACCAGATACCAGTTATAATCTGCAGATGAAAGTGGATAGCAGTTCACATAACAGCTATTACCAATTAGTTATACGATTCTACACGAAAAATAGTGATGATGGTTTTGATGAGTATTTTACTAGTAGTAGTAGGTATTTTAATAGTGATCATGACACTATAGTGAATCTCCTATTTAAAACACCAAGTAAGGTATTACAGGACACTCATTATACGATTTATCTCATGAGGATACAAAGTAGTGATGGTAAACCCTCACGTAGAGGTGAAGTATGGGAGATACGTAATATTGACTTAAGAGAAGGTGTGATACCAGAATACACCCACAACTGCAATCGTCCTGATAACTGCCCCTTCTTCACACTCGACGGAATAGACTCAAACCAAATCACCAACGACAATAGTTTCAAATTAGACCGACCAACTGGTGAGCTGATAAGTAATCTGAACAGCATAGAGTTCAAATCCAATAGTGTGGATGGACGGGTGATAACAAACAACACCTATGAACCAGTCCAGATCACATTACCAGTAATATTAACACCAGGTAAAAATAATCGTTGTCTACAGGAACAATTCACCTTACTTGATAATATTATCAGTTACTTCCTACTAAACCCACGTTTAAATGGTAAGATCCGTGAAAGACAACTAAAACTCAACTACAATGAAAATTACTATGATGTGGTTCTAACTGGAGATATCACACCACAAATAGATGATAAAGATAACCGCACATTAACCATGGATTTAGAGTTCACAGTTAACAGTGGACGAGGATACAAATCATACAAAACACTAAAATACGGAGAAGTGGATAATTTAACACCAGGTTATGCTGTGAATCCTGTACTGCAATTCCATACTAATATGTTCATGAAGAAGGGTGATGTCTTAAACATAGTCATTACTGATCGTATGAGTAATACTCAATGCCTCATCTACGGGTATTTGCTAACTAAGGACATAAAAACAGATAATAGTAGTATGATTGTTGATATGGAGAAAAGAACCGTCTACTTTAACTGTGAAAATATCACAAAGGATATTCCTATTAAATTGGGTTGGTTGCGATTAGAAGGAAGTTACGACCTCCATATGAATCTCGTGGATGATAAAGTGAGTGATATGAATGTTTATGGACGGGAGGTGTTTAATTTATGATTAGCATGTTCCTATTAAAATTATTACTACGTAACACTTATCTAGGTAATGAAGAAGACAGCCGATACCAGTATAAGTCACCTATAGTGGAGAACTGGGCAAACCACCAACTACCACTATTACAAACCCTCGATGATAACCCACCTCATTACCAGCATGATTACCAGTCTGGTAATACAAGTGATGCTCAAAAGTACAGACTAGAGGAAGCGAAGGATCATTGGAACCAATACCTCTTTATCAAGGATTATATGAACCTGGAGGGAGAACAATTAATAGGAGTTGATTACTTCAACCTCCTATTAAATGCATACACTACATACTATCATGCCATTGACTCCTATATGCCTGAGAACCTCTTTAGTGATACTGACCCACTCGTAGTTAAATATAAGGGGATGCTTAAGGATTTAACACTCCAAAAACTCTACTCTGGTCTGATAAAACAAAGCACCATAATAAACACCGATTACCAGCATGAAATACTAACTGATTGGAATACCGATACAACAGGAAGTATTGGTTTCAATGTATTCAACATCACAGATGCGAGTAAAACCCGTTTATATGATTGGTTAAGAGACATAGTGGATAATAATAGTAAAAGTAGTTTCGATAGATATACCGCATACTTACTACGTGTTATGAAACAATTCATCAAAGGAGAGAACCTATTCAATTATGTTAACCAAGAAACACCAATCCAGACTCCAGGCGGAGGATACAGTTACCGTACAAGTTACAAAGAGTTCCCAGATATTGATCAGTATATTACTGATAAGAAAGGCACAATAATCCTCTATAATCAATATATGAGACTAATAGGAGTACTCAACAACAAAGACGACCTCTACACACTTACTGAACATAACAGCTTAAAAGACCGCTACATAGAAATACGAATCAAAAAAAACGAAACCATCAACAACGGACTAATACAAACAGGAAACTACATCATACAAACAGAATCAGCCGAAGGCACACCCGAACGATACCTAATAATAAAAACAGAAAACACCGAAACAACAGACGATAGTGACACAATCCACATAACAGCAGTCCATACCCAACAAGAAATATACAAACAAAACACAGGTGAAATCGTATGGAACCAAAATCAGGCTACAGTATCCTTGGCCGATTCTTTTAATCATATTGCAGAATTCATACCACCACACTCACAGACATTACCAACACCACCCACAAATGACACAACAGGCTGGTACTACACATTAAAAAAATACATTGACTGGATAGCTGAAAACCGTGGATGGGAATACCAATACCGTTTAATCAACCCATTCAATGGTGATAGGCGAGAACAACTCGTATTTAATAAGCGTAATGGTAAACGAATACCCTACATCTTCACAACCCGTGATATACGTAACATGAAAATAATAGAAAACATTGAAGATAAAAGAACCAAAGACCGACGGAACACGTCATCTCGTAACCAAACAATATGGTTAGAGACAGGAATAAATCGAGGTGACCGATTCCCCAAAGCATCCAAGGATGACAGTCCAGAAACCAGTCAAGTCTGGAAAAGAGGAACCTCATGGTATGGTGGGTCACGTTACGGGGTAAATACCTATGGGATAGGTGATGTAACCAGCTTTAAACCATTAGGAAGACCGAAGATGCAGGGTTTACCAGACTACAACTACGCATACAACACCACAGTAGTGCAACGACAAGATCCCGAATACGTGACAGGACAAGAAGACATCTACAAACGAGATAATGAATCCAATGAAGATTACAACTATAGAGTTGGTAGTTTCCAAGCAAACAGCCTGAAAGCTGGTCAAGATTACCTACTAGATAAAATAAATAATGCTGATGACATACTACAAATAGAACTAAGTTTAGATGGCTACTACACAGACTATGATAACCTATCAGTGAACGTATTTGACTCAATCATCATGGAGTACCTACCAGGCAGATATATTATAGCTCGTGTCACAGAAACAGTTAAATCCTATGATGATATATCCAATTGCAGTATACGTATTGGTACAAGTCCAGCCAGCATGCTAGCAGATCGGGATGTGCGTAACCAGTACATGGAAAACATAGAAGTCATCGACGTATCAGAACTAATACACTACGTGGACGTGGGAACATGAACAATTTTAATACTGAACTAAGAAGCATCACAGAAGATATCATCCGCGAAACATTAACCTACGGATACATCAACAAGACCAGTATCCATTACCAACTAGTCACCATCTACAATAAATACTATGGGACAAATCCTGGAGTGATAAACTTACTAAACCTATATGAGGAAAACCTACTAATAAACCTGGAAGTATTATTAGATTTAAATGAAGAAATAAATGATTATACAGGAGAAGACCAAGATCACTTAGTCGCATTATCGTGGGATGACTTACAGAAAATACTAACAACCGCAGGCATGATTGGCTTATTAGATGATTATAATGGAGTGACTGATTATCGAGACTTAACAAATAACATCCTTAACATTGGTAGAAGTTTGGAAATTAGTGAAGATTATGATGAAATCGCCACATTCATAACCATGAATTATCCTGATGAGGAGGTTTATAAGAGTTGGCAGGCTAACCCACCAGACCCAAACACAAGCAGACATTTAGATACTATGGATGGTATCAGTATACCATTCGATGACATTTTTGAAGTTGTTAACTCACAGACTGGTGAATCCAGTATGATGAGATTTCCGAAAGATCCTGATAGTGATGATATAGGTAATATAGCTAATTGTTACTGCTCATTAAATGTGCATTATCCTGACGGCACCGACACCAACACAGGATTGTGAACCATTATGGTTATTAGTGTAAATATAACTGGATTAGATGAAATAACGCAAAAATTGGAAGAAGCAAAAAATAATATCCGTGACACCACACCAGTCATGCAAAACATATTGGATGAATCAGAATCTATACTTAAAAGTAAAGCACCAGTACGTACAGGGGCGTTAAGAGACAGTATCAGTAGTATTAATATGGGTACGAGTGGTGTTGTTGGCGATATCACACATAGCATTGAATACTTCCCATATGTGATTTATGGTACACGTCCTCATCCTATTAATCATCCAGGGACAAAACCCAACCCATTCATAGAGGATTCAATACCTATTATTGAGGCTGAAGCAGATACGTTAATGAGTAAATGGTTAACACAAATATTTGGTTAACACAAAGTATTTTTCAACAATTGACTACTAAAAGAAAAGGGGTATTCACATGAAAACAGCAACTAAAACATTATCACCACCAAAACGAATACATGAAGCACTTATAGAATTATTAAAAAGTATCGACCCTACTATTCAAGTTATCGGGGGTTACGACCCTAAAACAGTAATGAGTGTAAGGCGATTGGGTGTGAATGTGACCATACTCAACCCATATTATAATAATAAAAAGAATAGGACACCAACTGATGCTAGTATTGATTTAACTGGTATCTGTGATAATCGTATAACTGGTTATGATGCTAGTATTGCGTATATCGTACGAGGACTATCATCAGAGACTAATTTATTGGTGGAGGAGTTAAGATACCAAGTACTACAAAGATTCCAAGAGGATCCTTATTGGAATACATTAGCAGGTAATGCTAGTAGTGTATTAATATTGGATAATGATAAAACCCCTATATTATCTGAGACTAATAGTTTCGCATTAGCCACCACCACCATACACATCAAAATACCACCAAAAAACAAAAGAGAATGTTAAATTATGGCAGGAACGGATATAAGCATAGGATTCACAGGCGAAGACCAAGTAACAAGCATCATAGAGAGTGTCACATCTGCATTAGAGAAATTAAGTGATGTAGCAAGCAGTATTGGGTCTAATATGTCCAGTTTAGAGGATTCTTTAACAGAGTCTGCTAATGGATTCAATAAAATAAACGATGATGTGGAAGAAACCAGTAAATCCTTTACTGATATGGAAAGTAGTATAGATTCTTTAACTGATGATTTAGAGAGTGTAGAAAGTGTTGCAAGTGAATTAGGTGATAGTTTCAATAGTCTTGATAGTGATATGTCAAATGTATCAAATTCCTTTGAAGATGTTAATACAAGCATGGAATCTTTAGTAGATAGTGCAGAACATGTAACTATCAACTTAGATGAATTAAATAATTATACTAATAATATTAGTAATGATATGAATAATATATCTGATTCAGCAGCCTCTGCAGGTTCAGCCCTTGGAGATATGGCTTCAGAGATAGGATTAAACACAGGACAATTTGGAAGCATGTCCAATGCAGCAGGAGGATTATTCGATAGTTTATCAAACCTAGCAAATGGAGGAACTATAACCACTACTGCACTTGCTGCAGTAGGTGTGAGTTTAGCAGGATTAATAAACTATACTGGGGAAGTTAACGATTCATGGAGCAGATTAGAAGGCATAACAACCAGCACAGGAGGTAGCTTCGATTCCTTGAAAAACAGTATAAGTAGTGTGAGTCAAGAAACAGCAACCAGTGTAGGCAGTCTACGTTCAGCTGCTACCAGTATGGAGTTATATGGTGCAAGTACCGAGCAGGTGGAGAAGATATTACCAAACCTAGGTGTGGGTGCTTTTTATGCTCATAAGTCAGTTGACCAATTAGGACAAACCATGTCTGTACTTGCAAGCCGACCCACAGCTATGGCAAGGTCATTCACACAACTCGGAACAAGCCTTAAACAAGTAGCAGAAGCTAATGGGATGACCGAGAAAGAATTCCAGGATGCATGGAAGACCATGACAGTTGACCAGCGTTTAGCAGCCATCAGCAAAGGATTACATACAAGTGAAGCAGAAATAAAAAACTGGAAGAACAGCTGGTCATACAGTCTCGGAGAAGCACAGAACGCAATAAACAAAGGCATGGGAGCTATTAAAGATGTTATCAACCTATCAGGAATAATACCAGCACTAAAAAGTGCAGGTGAAACAATCTACAACATCATCAACAACTACCTAATCAAACCATTCGCATCATTAACAAGCAAAGACCCTGGACTAGCAAAAATAGCAGCACAACTAGCAGTAGGATTAGCAGCCATCGCAGGATTAGCAGGCATAGCACTAACAGCAAAGAAAGTTATAAGTACAATTAAAAATGTATTTGGTGGTTTAGGCAGCCTAGGAAGTAGTGGTGGTGGTAATGTTGGTTTACCAACACCACCAACAGTCGATACAAAAATCGTGGATAAATGGAAGACATTAGGAGCTGATTTACGGAATATGGCAGCACAATTCATCAAAGCAAGTGTAGGGATAGCCATGGCCATGGCATTAATAACAGAAGCCATACTATTATTAGCAGCACCAATGGCAGCATTCGCAGCGGTTGGTGCAGTATCAAGTGCTTTGGGTGATAAGGTAGAGAAGGGTTACCAGGCAGTCTGGGACTTACAGATTGCCTTAGCTAAGATAGCACCATTACTCGCCGTGATAATTGGATTGGGTGCTATAATAGGTGGTGTCACTAGTCTAAGTGGTGGACTAGGATTAGTTGGTATAGGAGCAGCAATGATAGGAATAGCTGCTTTCATGACTATGGTATCAGAGGCACTCTTATTAATGATACTACCACTCACAGCATTAGCAAGTGTGGGTGTGATGATAAGTGGACAATTACCTAACCTGGAGACAGCGAGTGTAGCCATTACTAAGTTAAGTGAAACATTACCTAAAGTACTAACCAGTTTAGCCATGTTAACAGTGATCAACATAGGAATCGATCTACTTGCTATAAGTAGTGTGATTGGTTGGATTATCACTGGTTTCGGATCACTCGTAGTGGCAGGCCTAGACATAGCACTAAAAAACATACAGAAACTAGCAGACGCAATAAACAACAGCAACATACCAATCTTAGACACCAGTAAAGTGGAAAGCATCAAACAATGCGTTGAAGTCATAAGCAACCTGAAAACAATACAAGACAAAATAACAGGCGGCACAATAGGGTCAATAATACAGGGAATCCTACAATTCCTACAAATAGGAGAAGACCCAAGCACAACACTAAAACCACAATTAGATAATCTGCGTAAGATAGCAACGGTTATCAACACAGCTGAAATACCATTAGTAACGGATACTATTAGTGGTAGTATAAGTGCTATTGGTACTGTCTTGAATAATGTTAGTAGTGCTTATACAAGTTATAGTAGTGCTGCGGCTAGTTTTAGTGCTGCTATAGCGGGTAGTAATGTTGCGGGTGCGAGTTGGGGTAGCTTCAAATCAGGTGAAGCATTCAACCAGACTGGTGGTATAGGTGAACAATTAACAAGCATGCTAACAGAATTATCAACCATAGCAGCAATATTGCAAATGAAAGAGGGTTATGATGATTTAAAGAACTTCAGCAGTGATAACATACCAATCAGCCAAATAAACAGTATAGGAAGTGCATTAACCAGTATAAGTAGTGCTATTAACAGCATACCAACAATCGAAGTATCAGACAAATTAACGAGTACAGCTGGTGCTATCAGATACACCCTCTCGGCATTAGATGGTGTAGCAGGGGAATTAGTTAAAGGAACAGCAACATACGCCCAATTACTATTAGGTTATGTTGCAGCATTAGTGGTGGCGGCAGGTGTGAATAGTGTTAGTAGTGGTTTAAGAGCAGCTCAAAACGCTATTAACAACATACCAACAGTAGACTCCAGCAGCATACCAGGTAAAACAGCAGCAGTACGAACAGCATGGACACGTATACGAGAATTAGCAGATGCGATCACAGGAGGAGGGCTCAGCTGGGTTATAAGCTCATTAACAGGAGCATCATCACTATCACTAGCAGCAAACACCGCAGCTATAGGAGTACGAGGAGTGCAAACAGCAGTTAACATCGCGAGCTCAGCAGGAGACATAGCCATCAACCGACTAAACCAAATAGCAGACTTCCTACAAAGCGTTAAAGACGCAGAAGACGCAGCCAAAAAAATAGTAGGAGGATTCATAGACTGGTTTAAAAAACCATGGGAAATAATCACCAACGACGAAAATAAAGAAAAAATGACATCACTTCCAAGTGGTATGATGAACGTTGGTGTCACACCATACCTAACAGGCGGACTATCAGATATTTTATCTGATTTAAACCAACCCATAAAAAACAGTAGACGGAATGAAAACATTCTAAGTAATATTTTATCAGCTGTTAGCGGTAAACGAAAAATAGATTTAAATCATAATGTATCATTCCAATTAGATATTACTGCTGATGGTAATACTAGTAGTTATATTGATGGTAAAGAAGATTTCAAGAAGATACTACGAGAAGCATTAGATACAAGGGATATTCAGCAAGGACTAACCGAAGCAATCACACGAAACATGAAAATCTAAAAAAAGCAAATATATTTATATTTATATTTATATTTCATGGGAAGAATATTTGTTTGAATAATAATCCTATTAAAATAACTAAAAATAATTCAATCCATTTATGATCCCTTTCAATCTTAGACAATCTCACATCAATACTATGCAAATGATTCTCCTTAATATCCCGCATCTCATCTTCCAATTCATCAGTTTTCTTCTCAAAACTATCTTTAAGCACTTTATTATCTTCATCTAATTTATCTATTTTCTTCTCAAACTCATTTTCAAAATGATCTATTTTATGATTTAGATCGTTTTTCATTTCTCTTTGATCTTCTTTAATATCATTTAACTTCTCAATGACTAATTCTTCATAAGTTAAAGTCATCTTTTTTTCTCCCCCCTCTCTCTTCATTTATTTAGTTAATTATAAAAAATGAATATATTATTAGTTTTGAATTGCTCTTTATTTAGTTAATTATAAATATTATTAAAATAAAAAATAAAAAACGGTAATCGTGAAAACTTAAATATAAATTTTCCAGATGGGGAAGGGTCATAGGTACGGCAATACCTCGCCTTTTTCTCATTTGGACGGTTACCAAAAAAAGCCTACTCAGGAGAGAATAGTATCCCTTGTAACCATTATTTATTTATCTTGCTTTTCATATATAAAGCTTACCTTTTACCCTATTTTATGTTTAGGGTTAGCTTGGGCTATGAAAAGATTACCTACTCCTTTTATTACTCTATTTTAAAACTATTTTTACACGATTTAAAAAATCCTTGATAGTTTGCTGTAAAACCTAAGGAGTAATACTAAAAATAAAAAAAATAATAATAAGGAAATGTTGAAAAATATGGATATAAAAAAAATAGCAAGAAAAATATACGAGAAAATATGATTTCAATGAAGAGGATGCTATGAAAATAGCTGATGCAATCTATAGTAGACTTGAATTAGTACAGAATGTATTAATCATAGAAGAATTAGGAAGTCGTTGTGGAAGAGATTCAGTTGAAGATATAGTTGATCGGATAACGTATCTTGATTTCACCAACATGCCCGAATTCAACAACTAAATGGAGGATTTTAGAGAATGGTTTTCAGTAATCAGAGTATAAAACAACCCATTAAAAAGACTCTAAAAATGAAATATTGAAATTATTTAGAGAAAGTATTGCATGAACTCACAACCACACATAGATTATATGCTACTGACCTAAAAGAACCAAAACGAGAGCTAATGTTCATTGGACTTCACAGAAGTGATACATTGAATTAGAAGAAACCATTGGAAAAAAAATAAGATAAATGATATAGGAGAAATGATGAATATGACAAAAAAATAATGAAGAAGAAGAAGAGAAATACCCTCAAATAGCATTAAGAAGCGATAACACCTACAGTATCTACATAGAAAAAAGGTGTTGAATTACGATTCGACTCTAAAGGGGCTATTGAGGAATACACTAAAAACAAAAATTTTAAAGTGACAGGCGAAAACAGGAACAATCCAGAGTATGTTAATCTATCTTAATTTGGTTTTATGATCCCACTATTCACACAATGATCTATAAATTGGATCATTGTCACAAATAATGAAGAAAAGTAATAAGGATCAGGAGGAGATAGGATGAGAAGTCAAACAGTAGAATTAATTGAAGCTTTAAATCACTATGGGGTTCCCTTAGACGATATAATGAGAATATTAAATGTTGAATGTGATTTGTTTCCTCATAGAGATGATGTTAAAGAACATATTTCGAGGATAGGATGAAAAGAAAATGATGAAATAGCAAAAAAGATAATAGAAGGTTTATTATACTTTGGATGTGATGAAGAAGAAATATATGATATATTAGTAGTGTATTGTGATTATCATCAATCAGATAAGCTATTAAACGATATAATTCAAAAATCATGAAAAATAATGGGAAAAAAAAGGGGGGGATAGAAGAATTGAGAAAAGAAAAAAATCTTAAATTAGAGTTATTCTATGAACAAGCAAAAAAAAGAATATGACAAAATAAACGATGGCGATGATAGTATAAGTAGAAGATGCTCAAGCTTAATAGCTGTAAATGCAGGAATACTACCTATACTTGCTTTAACGATTAATACAAAAATACCAACAGTATTATTATTAATCCCATTTAGCATTATACTTATTTCATTAGGATTGATTTTATATGTGTACAGAAAAGTTAAAATTGAAAATATAAACTCATATCAACTCATCAAAAAATATTATGAAAAGGACTATAACGATGTACTTTTACAAGTTATAGGGAATATGACTGATGATATTAAAAACAACCGATTAATGGTAATGGAAAGAGAGGATAAACTAGATAAAGGATTATGGGTATTGTTCATGGGGATAATTTCTTTTATATTAAAATTTATTCTTAGTTATGTTTGGATTTAAATGTTATTTTCTTTTAAATCCATGTCTGGGTCTGGAGGAATTTTATGTGGTTTTTTCTTGCGGGGTTTAATCTTAGCATGTTTATACTCCTTATTATTATTATTAGTTGTCATAAATATACCACACCAAAGGAGTAAAAGTAGTATGATTCATTCATCAACAGCCTTCTCAACCACCACCACAGGAACATTATCACGAAGAACAACCTTCCACTTTATATAATCCCCAGCTTCTAATTTTAAAGAAGCTACAACCTCACGAGGCATATTAGCCCTGAGTGCCCGTCCTCCTGGACTTGTATTATATGTTTTATTCTTTATTTCAATAAAAATATTATCCTTCATATTGTATCTCCCCAAAAAAAAACTAATAAATGTTTTTGTTGTGATTTTTATTATTTATAATATAAATACTTAAGTATTTTTTCAGTACAAAAATAAGGAACCTTTATATAGTAGAAAGTTCAAGTAGTAGTATAAGAGAAAAAATTGAGAACGGCAATTCTCAAAAATTTTCCTTAAAAAATCTTAGGAGAGAATAGAAATGAAGAAATTAAATAATAAAAGAAATTTAAATTCTGATTTTAAAATTGATGATCATAATGATCTTCAAAAAGAAAAAGAAATAATCATCAACGATAAAATATATACTGTTGTTGATGTGCATAGACTCCTCCAAATCGAGGACAAATATAAAAAACTTATCCTTAAAATTTATGATATATTCCATTTAGGGGAATTAGAAGACCCAGTAATGGAGAATATTATAAACGAGATCCAACCTGATCGTCCTATTCCTGCAAGCCAAATCTTCAACTTCGAAGAGGTGATCTAAAATGATAGATCACATAGATTCTTTTCTTCGTTCTGATATATATATTTTAGCATCCGATGGTGAAATCCGTGATTCCAGTTATCTCCTTGATTATGAGTTAGCTGAGATTCTTGAATCATTATTCCCAGATGATTCTGCTGTTTTACGCAGAGATGAAAGTATAGCAGCAGCTGTAACGGAGGATGCTTTATGAACACCTCCACTAATCCTAATGTTCCTTTAATTGAACTACTTGAAGATCCCCAATCAGACAGAGATACTCATACAATACCAAGAGTAATCCATATAAACAAAGAAGATTGGGAGAAAATCCTGAATCAAGAAAAAATTGTCAATTACAATACCATTTATGTTTGCGTTGAAGCTAGAGATTGGGTAATGAGTCCAATTTCATTAGCATATTTGTTTAACTTACAGAGTAAGACCGTATATAATAAAATAAGTAAGTATTATGACAATATGGATAAATGGATGATAGAAAAGCGGAGTCTAAATATTAGACTTCGTAATTTAAGAGACGAAGTGAGAGTCTCTCGTGGAGTGAACCGTGAACTAACCTTCTTCATAGCTTACAACACCGATTCAAAAGTTTCAATGAATATACAAGAGTTTGCAAATCACATTATAGAAAATTACATCTACAAAAAAACAGATGAACTATCAGGCAAGCAAACAATCCTTAACTTACCACAAATGAAGTTAAAAGCACCCAACCTTAAAAAAGAAACATTACAACAAATACAAAATGAAGTTTTAAATTATAAGAAGGATCTATATCCTAAAACAGGTAAGGCATGGACAACTAAAGAAGAATGGGAAGTTGTTACCATGCTGAAAGAAGATGTGGTCTTGGATGAGATAGCTAATTATCTTGATCGGTCTGTAAAAAGCAGTAGTTGAACGAATTAACAAACATAAACTGAAAAGTTTAGCAGAAGAACAGTACACATTATTCAATTATCCTAAAAAAGAAAAATAATTTACATATATTTGAGAAAGGTGATACTTTATGAGCACTCAATTCGAGATAAAATCACTCCAACACCAAAACAAGGAACTTCTAAAAGAGAACATGAAGCAGAAAAGAAGAATCATGCACCTCGAAGAAGACATTGACATATTACAAGAAGAATTATACGAAGCAGAAATCCGTATAGGAGAATTAGAAGCGGAGGATTAGTTTAGCATGTTAAAACAATTACTAAAACCATTAATAGACTTTGAAAGAAGACAGAAGAATAATAAGAACCTAAAGAAAGGAGAACAATCTCCACTCTTCTTGTTCTTCCGAAACGAAAGGAGGCAATGAAAAAAATGAATGAAATAATAACCCAAACTGAAAATAATACAATAACAACCACTAACGAGGAAAATACAATAGATAAGGGGAGAGTGGATGTAGAATACGCTATCCAACAATGGAAAGCATACCAAACACTCACACAACGTTTACTTGATGAATCTGACTACCAAGACATAAAAGGTAAACGATTCAAGAAGAAATCGGCTTGGAGGAAACTCTGCAAAGCATTCAACCTCTCCACCACAATAATTGATCGTGAAATCATGAAAGATGATAAAGGAAGAGTGAATGAGGCAACATTCATCGTACGGGCTACTGAACCTAGTGGTCGTTATGTGGAAGCGTATGGTTCATGTAGTCGTCGTGAGCATCAATGGGGTAGACCGAATCATGATGTGCCATCAACAGCACAAACCAGAGCAACTAATCGTGCTATAAGTGACTTGATTGGTGCAGGGGAGGTTACAGCTGAAGAAATGAAGAGTAATAATGATTCATCTTCTTCTTCTTCTTCTTATACAACTTACACGACAAAAAGTAAAAACCCTAAACCAGTTGAAAATACAGAGAATGATATACCATCAAGCAGGGCAAATGATGATGAAAAGAAAGATGATACAAATACTACAAAGGCTGATCAAGGAAATATGAAACATGTTGATACTGACCCTGATCCAATAGGTTTTGATGAGAATAGCATGAAGCTAATCCTCCAGGATAAAGTGTTGACTGAAGCATTAAACCGCCTTGAATCCAGATCAGATACTGTTGATAAGCGGAATATGGTGGAAGAAATAGTAGCATTACTTGGCGAAGAAGCAGTCACACCTGAAGAATGTGCTGAATCCAAAAAGATCATATTAGGGTTAAATTATGAATGACTGAAATCACGGGAAAAAAAATAAGTGATGAAAAAAACTTGGAAGTTTTTAGACACTTTTTACCCAAGGTCTTAAAAAACTATGAAGTTTTTAGACACTTTTTTTTAGATTTTTTTTTATGATGGAGATGAGAGGAAATTAGAATCTAAGAACTGTTTAGAGTTTTTCACATGAAGGTCTTAAAAAACTTGGAAGTTTTTAGACACTTTTAACCCAAGGTCTTAAAAAACTTCCAAGTTTTTAGACACTTTTTTTTTTATGATGGAGGAATGAAAAAATATGTTCTACAAAAACACAAAAATGATAGAAATAAGCACAAAAATAGCTGACAGTTGGATAAAAAAAGACAACAGATATAAAACACTATACAACAAAATCATCAACAACCAAAACTACATAACTAAGATAGGAATCACCACACAACAAATACGAGAAATACTCGGATCTCAATGGCAACAAAAACTATTAAAAACAGAATACAATGTATGTGAAGATTTACTACTATCACTAAACCCAGAAAATACATATCTAATAGGAATAAGAGAACCCAAAAATGATAAATACTCAAAATTATTCAACACAAAACTCTACCATGACAACTTAGAAAACAAAATAAGGAAAAACCCAGAACTATTAACAATAAACAGTTTATACTGGGTACCGCAAACACGAATAAAAAAAATATACACGCCTAATATTGATATTGAGGATAATGCAATCACCAGGTTCCATGACCACGATAATTTCGTATCCTACTTAAGCTACGATTTTGACCAAGAATACAAAACCTGCGTAAACCATGAAGGATTAATAGTAGGATTACGAACCAACAGCATCGGATTCAAGGAAGACGGATACAACAGAGCAAAATTCAAGAAAATAATAATGGATGAAATGAAAAACATCCCCTACATCCTACTATATAGTAATAGTGGTATACATCTACTCATACCCTTCTTCAAAAATAGAGATGAATATGGTTTAAAAGACACTAAGCTATTCGCAAACTACAAACTACATCTCATACCCCCAGAATTAAGACGCTATGCTGATAAATCACAACTCAAAACAAACACCTTACGAGTACCAGGACTCCCAGGATTCAATGGTAAAAAACCAAGCAGGATAATGCACATCAACTATGGAGACCATGAAAAATATAATCAACATATACATGAATTAGAGGAACTATTATTTAAAATTCAACACCAGGATTTGAAAATTGATAAAAAAGAAAACCTCATAGACCATGTTACCATAGCATACGATTATGGGGACCGTGTCACATGCAAATGCCCTGTACATCAACCAGACACTAAACCTTCAGCTTATATCTTCAAAAATAAATCCTGGCTATTGCATTGCAGCACATGCAACACATCATACACCATAAACAATGATGGTGAATGGATAGAAAAAAAAGGATGGAGGTAATATTATAAAATGTACGAATTCACCACCACCACTACTAAAGAACAGGACACCATAAAACATAAACATGATGAAAAGTATGATGATAATAAGAATGATCTTGTTGGAGAATATAGTGACACCACCCTCCAACAACACCAAACAAGAAAAAAGGGGTTTTATCATCATCCGAAACTCGAAATAAAGAAAAACGGGTACCACTTCACCCAAAAAATAATAATATACGAAAATAGGGAAGATAAAACAAAAAACCTGAACCTAAATGCGATAAAAAGAGAAATAATAAAAGTATTAAAACATAATAATATAGTCACACTAAACCAAAAAATTTACAAGAAACAAGAAACCCCAAATCCTAAAATAGAAGGCTTACACTTACTCCAATTAGATGAACTATCACGAGCACTAATAAACTACTGTGAAACAATAGAAGAAGCCTGGGATGTAGATGAAGAAAAAGTAAAAGCATGGATAATAGGATCAACAACCAAAATCTATAAAAGATGGGAAGACATAGGCTTCAACAACGGAATACTAAAATACAGAAACCGAGAATGGGGATTTAAAAAAATAAGTGAAATAAATAAAAACAAATTAATCCCACGACAACACTACAACCAAACATACGAGTACATGGATTTATCTGATTATGATTTTATAAACTCAAACCTTGAATTATTTAAATTAATCATTACAAGTACAGATACAGAAGAAAAAGGACTGCAAAACTGCAAAAATTTAGCATATGCTATAGGCTATTTGCTAATAGGTAATAATACGCAAGAAGAAATAATAATAGTCCTACAAGGAGCACCAGGCAGCGGTAAAACAACAATAACCAATATCATAGGAGATTTAGTCAATGGAGACATTGGAGAATACGCTGATAGTAATAGTGACAGTAAATACAACAGCATAATCGGGAACGAAATAGCATTATTCCAGGAACTAGATAATAACGTACTCAGTAAGATAAACAGCACACTAAAAAAAATTAGTGGAGGTGAAAACTTAACATACAACCTTCTATACCAAAATACGAAGCCTGTTTTAGTGAAACAAGAAACACCGAAGATATTAATCGTAACTAACCACAATTTAAGCTTTGATGAAGCAATGCTAAGCAGAACAATCCCCATCACATTCACCATAAACCATCGATCCAGTGAAAACAGTCCTAAAATCCCTTTCTATGAAAAGATCATCTTAGAACAGAAAACAGACATAATCAACCTATGCATAAACTACTACCTCCAAAACAAGACAATAGACCATCTACACAAAAAAACACAACCGTTCAACAAACCAGACTGGGTAAACGAAAACTACACTATAACATACAATATAAATGAAGAAGGAGAATCACTCGAAGCATTCAAAGACAGAATAAAAAGAGTATGGGACACATACACGCACAATCCAATAAAACAAAACGAATACGAGAAGTTAGAACCATTATCCTTCCCCAGCTTCTTCCAACGCCTACTCAAGGATATGAGTTACGATGATGCGAGTTTAACATATTTAAACGAACATGCACGTCGGTATTGTTTAGAAAACGATTATCCATATGATCGAGATCTCACACTCAGAACTTTAAAAGGCAAACATTACTTCAACAACCACAAACTCAACATAATAAGATTAGATTTCTATATAAAAACCAAACATTACCATTTAACCTTCATACCTGGTTTATGTTTAACTTTGTAAAATCCACCCAAGTTTGAAAAACCACTTTTTTTTATTTATTTTTTAATGAAAAGCAAACAAGTATATACTTAAACATTTAAGTACAATGAAAGCTTATTGAAAAATCCACCCAAGTTTGCGATTATTGCTCTCCAGAACTTTTATATCATTTTTTGGTTTGTTTTTTTATCCACTTATCATATATCTACATTCATCAATATCTCCTTCTTTTCCTTATCCAAGGACGCTAAGGCATTCCCATGTACTCCTACATACAAGGTAAAAAGTGTAAAAAAACTATGAAGTTTTTTGACACTTTAGTGTATATGAGACTTTCCAAATGATGATTTTCCCAAACTTGGGTGGATTTCGATGAGTGTCTATATATCGATGAAAAAACATGATGCTGGAAAAGTAAATACTAATGAAAAAAGATCAGAACCTCCAAAAAATTTATTTTTCCTTCAAACCTAAATTAACCAACTCTTCCTTCAACAAATCCTTTAAATCCTGTCTTAAACTATACATTCCATCCTCTAAGTCTTTAATCTTCTTATCCTTCAAACTTAACGCATCATGAAATTCATCTTTCAATTTCTTAACTTCCGCACTATCCAAATTAGTAACAACAGTCTTATAAATCGTTAACCGTGGTAAATACTCTAAATACTTCTCTTTTATACGTATCGGATTGTTTTTAAAATAAGTCTCCGTTATAGTATCAGCTTTACGACCCTGAATAGTATTAGCAAAACTTATATCCTCTATAGTGGTTGCGTTGAATTTACGGAGGTTGTGAGGACGGAAGAAACTATATTTATTAACTTTACCCCAACCCAACTTATCGTTAAGTCTTGCGAACAATTTATTCATCCCAACATTCTTTATATTGAATAAAAAGTCAGATGGTTTAAGTTTTTCCCTTGTTCGTAAATATTTAACAATCATCGTTGTTGCTTCATAACTGCAACAAGTGTAATATGGATAATCTGTTTTAATTCTCACTAATTCGAATAATGGTACAACATCATCTTGCTTACCTATCTCATTTAAACAATCATCTATGTTATTTGTTTTATGATATTCATTAGTTGCAGTTATGAAGTCACTAACATGTATATGTAATGTCTCATTTACAGCTGTTCCACTACTGCTCATGAATAAAATTAAAGATTTCAGTAATAAATTGTTTGTTGCTTCTAAAGCCTGTTGTATATGTTCAATTGTGGGTATGTCATGGTATCGTTCATGATGATCTTCTCTTAATTGGACTGGTGGCATGTAAGGGATTTCAATCTCAAAATGACGGTAAAAACTTTTGATCTTTGTGAAATATTCTTTTATAGTGCTTGTACCATAATTCTTATCTTGTATGAGGTGTTGTCTGTAATGTTTCAGTCTTTTGTTTATTTGTCTGTTCTTTGCTCTTATTCTTTCTTCTTCTTCACAGTCCGCTTCACTTATTAAAGCTGATAAACTTTTATTATTTATTTTAACATAAATTTTCAATGCATCAACATAAGTTTTGATTGTTTTCTGTGCGAGATTTCTCTCAGCAATGAATTCTTGAAATTTATGATCGTTCATTATTTTTTTTCTTTCATTATTTTTTATAGTTTTTTTTGTCATGTTTAATTATTTTTTTTAATATTATATATACTAACTTATACTAAGTTATATAACCTTCAGTAAAAAAGCAAATAAAACAAGAAAAGCCAGGAAGACAAACCTAAAAATACAAGACCGAGTAATACACAAACTACTAAAGATTAATAAAAAAATAGAAAAAATCAAGTTAGCAGAAATCTTCATCAATTTTTTCATCTATAGAAATCGAAAAGTTTAAGTATGAATTAGAACAAATATTATTAATAATAGCTAACCTTGCTTATTTTTTTATCATGAAATAATTTATAAATAAATTATCATATGTTTGATAGAGATGTAAAATATGGAGAATTTAGACACCAAAAATGAGATCATTGTTTTTTCAACCAAAAATGAGTTGGGAAGTGTTTTAAATTTTGTTCATGATGGTTTAAGAGAACATGACCCATCAAAAGATTTTAAATTTAAATTAAATTTGGTTATAGAAGAGATATTTCTAAACATTATTAAACATGCATATAAAGGTGTTGAAGATAATTATGTGAAAGTTTTTTATATGATTGAGGAGGATCCTTTGGCAATAAAAGTTGGATTTATTGACAAAGGAATATTATTCAATCCTGTAGAGTATATGAATAATTTAGAGATTTATATGGATATCATATCTTCAACTTATGAAGAAGTTGGATACGGGATTGTTATTATAAAAAATAATGTGGATGATATCCAATACAAAACTGAAAATAATCATAACATATTAATATTTAAAAAATACCTGAAAAAGGATGTCTAATGTTTTTCGCTCAGTTTTTTAAAATGATCTAATGTAATTATTTTATCTTTTTTTAGCTCTTTTGGAGGTTCTATAGATTTAAATTCAATGCCTTCTTCTTCAATTAATTCTTTGGCTGTTTCATCTATTGAAGGAGCCACTAAGATACCTCGAACTTTTTTTCTCTCAATTCCACTATTTTTTAAATAGCTATCCTGATTATTCTCAAAATCTGTCAAATATCTTTTTAATTGTTTTACTCCATTAATTCCAGCTTTCCTGGATTTTAATTCAAGAACCATTAAGTTGTTATCTTTATCCTTCCCAAGAATGTCTATGAAGCCATGTTCAGTTGCATATTCCCTATTAACAGGCTTAAATCCTTCTTCTATCATGCTTGGATGTTTCATTATCATATCTCCCATATCTTTTTCATATCCAGCTAACTGCAGTTCTTGATAGTCTTCAAGAAGTGAATAGTTTCCAAAATGAATTTTCTTTATTTCAACTTTTAGTCTTTCTTTAGGAGATCGGCGGGAACTTTCGATAGATAGCTTATTGTTTTTAATGAAAACTCGAGATCTTGATTTAGGTGGTTGCCAATTGACAGGTTCAACCTTTTTTTCTTGATGAATTAAAAAAGAACCATCTGGTTTAATTAAAATGATTCTTTCTCCAAAATCGAGCTGACTTATTGCTCTTCCTTCATAAATAACTTTACAACATGCAAATATAATGATAGTTGCTTTTTTTCTCAAACCATCATTTATTAAATCAAATGATTCATCGATAGATGGGGTTTCTAATAATTTGTACTTCAATATAACACCATTTATTTCATTTTTAACTATTAATTTAAACTATTAATTAAATATAATAATTATATATCTTAAATTGTATAATTATTTTCATTGAATAAATGTACTGTTAATAGATGGGGAAATATCTAAATTTAAGGTGAGAATGCAATTTTAGAGAAAATCAGAAAGTTTTAACTTATCATTCATGATTTTGACAGAATCATTAAAATATTTATTGTTTATCCTTCAATAGCTTTTATTATCCTTCAATAGCTTTTATTAAAATTCTACAATTATCAATCACTTCTTTATGGTTAAACGATTCAGCTATTCTTTTTATTCCATCTAACAATCTAACAAGACTGTCTAACCATGAAAAGATGTCTCCAGGATATGTTTGTATTTGATATTGATTAAATAAGTTTTTTGAAATTTCTGATGGATCTTTATTTTTTAATCTATTTTTTAAAATGAATTTAGAGACATTGATTTGAAGGCACTGGCAAAATGGCTTTTCCTTACAAAGACAATCTGAAAAATCAAGTTGAATCTTTAAAAGAGCATCACAAAACTTTTGATCTAATGTATTAATAGTTTCACCAGAAGATATGATATCTAAAGTTGATTCTGCGAATAACCTTGATGATAAATTAATTTTAAGTTTTGAACTAATATGTTTGCCCAAATTAGTAGAAAGATAAGCATTTTTAAATAACTCTAAATCAACAGTTAACCTTAAAATATCATGCATTACACATTTTTGGATCTTAGAAAATCTTTTATTGTTAAAAAATAGGTTATTTTTCTCATTACTTAATTTTTGAGAATCTTTTTTAATATCAAGATTATAATTATTTCTTATATTAACATTAATTCTGTCTAATGATTTTTTAATTAGATTTACAGTTTGTAAATCTAAAAATGAAATAGAAACAGCCTTACCGTATTTAGTCGGGAAAATATCTTCAGTATTATATTTATTCGCATGTCCATCAGAATTTTTGATGGAACTTTCTTTTAAAGTTCTCTTAACTCTTACCAATTCATAATGTTTAAGTTCATCTATCGCCATATCAATATTTAAATCAACATCTTTATACAATTCATATATTTCGTTTATATTTTTAACTACTTTAGAGGTGATATCTGCCAAGATTTCAGTTGGAAAATCCTTTTCATTAAATTTAACATTTATATTATCCACATCACTTTCAAGAAGGGAAATAGCCACAGCATCCTCACTTTCCCCATCAAACTCATTAGCTATTTCTGGTAATAAATAAACAATCCCTCTATCATGATATGTTGGTCGTCCTGCTCTTCCAAGCATTTGAAAGAATTCATTAGGAGAAATCCATTTATTTCCCATTAACAAGGATTCAAAAATAACTTGTGAAGCTGGAAAATCCACACCTGCTGATAATGCTGAAGTTGTGACAACAGCAGATATTTTACCCTCTGCAAAATTCTTTTCAATTCTTTCTTTTTTGTAATATGAAAGTCCTGCATGATAGGCAGCAGCATTAATTCTTTTTTTAGATAAAAAATCAGCTATTTGATGTGTTTTTCGTCGTGAATTAGTGAAAATTATTGTTTGACCTGAATATTCTAATGATGATTTAATATTGGCTTCTTTTAGAATTAAATCTTTGATTAAATATCTTTTATCTATTTCATTTCTAAGAAAAACAAGATGTCTTTCTAATGGAACAGGTCTATTTTTAAATTCAACAAGTTTTAAATTAAAGTCTTTAGCTAACTGTTTTTGATTTTTAATGGTAGCAGATAACCCAATAATTTGTGTTTTGGGAAAAAGTTTCATCAATCTTCTTATCAAACCATTCAATCTAAGTCCTCTATCATCATCATCTAATGTATGTATTTCATCGATAAGAATAGTTCCAAGCTTATTTAACTTCATATATTTTCCAGATCTAATCAAGAAATCAATTCCTTCGTATGTACCAACCACAATATCTGAACTTGAAACATTAGAGTCTCTAAATTTTAATTCATTTTTAACCTTGATTCTATTCATCCCTACCTTTATAGATACTTTAAGTCCTAAAGGTTCATATTTCTCCTTAAAGTCCCTATATTTTTGATTTGATAAAGCCACCAATGGAGTTAAGAAAAGGAATTTTTCACCTTCTAATGCTTTAGGAATACCTCCTAACTCTCCAACTAAAGTTTTCCCGCTTCCTGTTCCAGAAACCACAAGCAGATTTTCACCTTTAAGTAACCCTTTTTTAATTGATAGATATTGGATAGGAAGTAGATATTTATCTTTATCCAAAACATTCTTAAAATCTTCAGGAATTTTCAATCGATTAATAGCTATTTTAGGTGTTTTCATCTGTTTATCAACAGTAATCTTATCAAATAAGGTTAAATCAGGATTTGAGACTGGATTGAAATCATTATTTAAAATAGAGAGAACCTTATCTAAATCCCTATACTTTTCAAGTAATCTTTTAAAATTTTGAAACACTTTCCCTGAAAATCCTCGTGATCTTAATTCTGAATATATATATTCTTCAGCACATATTTTACAAATTTTTAGTTTATGATGTGAATAAGTGAATTTAGAGTTAAGTATTGTGATGAAACCTTCAGTTGTGCAGTACCTACAAATATTAGTATGATAAAATTTGATATCTTGAGATGTTAAGAATTTTTCCATCTCATTATCTTTATTGTTGAGTAAGACTATTTGTTTTTTAAGAATTTTAAGGGCTGTTGAAGGGGCTTGAAGTTTTTCTTCATTATCTTTAACAACTATAAACTTGTTAATTTCTAATTTAGAATCTTTCATTTTAAATTTTAGATAAGCAATGAATTTAGGGATTATTCTACTATTAAGAGCATTTTTTACTTTTCCAATAAAGTATACTTCCCATAATTTCTTTTTTTTAACTAAAACAATCATGAAAACTATTCCTTGAATCTACCAATAATCTCATTTATTTATATAATCAAGTTCGCTCATGCACTTGATATAGTTCTTTTTTATTATTATTTGAAGTATTTATCATCTTCGTCTTCTTTTAGTTAATAAAGTACTGGTAAATAATAAACATAAAACTATTTAAATATCTATTAAATTAAGTGTTTATATTTTATTTTTTTTAATATTAATTAATTTAATACAATCAAAGATTCTTCTAAGTTCACTTCATGAACAAGTTTGAAAAAGGTTAAATGAATAAGATTTGTATCAAAACTTAAATGCTTAATGTTAGAAAATTTTGATTATTAAAAGTCGAAGACTTTTAATTTAGGAGAATTTATTTTCCGATTGCTATAGAATATAAACTTAGGAAAACTTGTTTTCCGTGTTATCGAATGTGTGGACGGAATAACTTAGAGAAGTTTACTTCTTGTTTTTTAAACTTTTTTAGGTTTTAAGTTATTCACTATTCAATACCTGCCCAATTTCCACTTCCTTACTTAATATTTTCTTAAGAAGTGGATAATGACTTTTTAGATCTTAATCTAACAAAAATTAACTTAAATATATGATCTTAGTATTCTTTTTCTCTTTATTCATTTAAAACTCTTTTATTCAATTATAATATTTTTTATATGCTTAATATTATGCCACTTTGCTTAATTTATTTTGTAAAATAACTTAATTAGATTGTTTAAAGTTTTTTAATGGAATTTATAAAGTTGCATTTGAAAGATTGTGAACCTTCATTTAATATGTTAATTTCATTCATAATGAAGATTTTTCATTTTAGCATAGAAATTAATTTTTTTATAAGTTTTTTTTATATGTGGGATATTATAAACAGGTATTTGTAGTAATAAATGGTATTATGTTGACTGATCAAGAAACAATTGTTTCGTTAAAGTTATCTAAGTAAGAATCCGCGACTTCCAAAAAGTCGTAGTGGTTATGCATAATTACTAAAATATTACTACATAATTTACTAAAATGGAGGAAAGAAATGATAAGCATTTCTTCAATAAGAGAATATATGTTCTGTCCACATAAATTTTATTTGAGATATAATATGGATGAACATGATGAAGAAAATGTCTTTTTAAATAAAACCGTGAAACAGATGAGAATTGATGTATATGATTTAATTCAAAGGAATATAAGAGGATTAAAAGCTGAAATGGATCTTATGGATATTAAAAACCATTTAAAGAGAACCATCAAAGATGCTTTAAAGTCTTCTTTAAGTATTTTAAAAGAGCAACATCAAAGTTCAGATGAAGAAATTGATAGAATCAAAAGAGAAATACTGAACGAGGTATGCTTTATAATCGATATTTTAAGTTTAAAATCTCTAAGAGCAATGCAAGCACTTGAGATTGATGGTCAAAAAATAGCTAAAATGTTTTTCCCAACTTCAATGTATAGTTATTTAATAAGAGACGTAAACTTAGAAATTATTGGATCGTGCGATAAGATAGAGATCGTTGATGGTCGTTATTATCCAATAAATATTAAAAATTCTAACCCCCCTATCGTAGGAATTTGGGATTCTGATGCTATTGAATTAGTGGCGAATGCTATGTTAATAGAACAAGAATTTGATAGTGAAGTATTTGTGGGTTTCATTGACTATGTTAAAATCGGTGAGAAACGACCTGTTATAATGGATTCAAAATTAAGAAAAGGTCTTTTTAAGGTTCTCCATGAAATTAAAGAAGTCATGGAAGAGGATGTCGTTCCAGAACCCAGATTTGATCTGAAAAAATGTGGAATCTGTTTTTATAAAGAAGTATGTCATAGAAATGAAGAAGATTACCCTGAAGATACCATCTATTAGTTTTGATTAAATACCTAAATTTTGAACTTTTTATCGATGATTTCTAAAAATATATGCATATCTTGAGTTTTATGAGCATAATATCAAATGGAGGTGAAATAATGAATCCAGTAACTGAAATCGTTAAAAATGGTTGCGATGCTTGTATAGGTTGTGTAGGTTGTGTTGCTTGCACTCCAGAAAGTGATGCTTTATTTGCATTATTACTAACTGGTACTATTGGATACTAAAATACAGTAAATAGTATATCATATTTGTTAACAAATGATACTGTGATATATTGTGAATGTACTGTTTATTGTAGATAAATAGATGATTTAAATATTGTTGGGATTTTACATAAATCCCCTTAAATTTTAATTTAAAATGTTAAAGATTAAAACTATGAATATTCTTAAAAGAATTATAAAATCCTAACCTATAAAATCCTAACCTTAGATGTAAAATTTAGAAGGAAGTGGCTCAATGCAAGATATTTACCCATATATTAAAGAAAATTTTTATTTTCGTCCAGGTCCTATATCCTATATTTACTCAAAAAATGAAAATAAATATTTTCACTTAAATAAAGATGGCTCTGATATTGTAATAAGATGTAATGGAAAAGAAAGTATTGATAAAATATCTAATGACCTTGCATCTATTTATAATGAAGATGTCTATGAGATTAACAAAATAATATTAGACTATATAAATTCCCAAGAGTTCATTGGAACATCTGATAAGAGAAGACCTGTAGATGATAAGTATTGGATAAATCCAGATATACAAACACCTGTTCATTTAAGTCTTGAATTAACAGATTATTGTAATTACACTTGTAGACATTGCTATAGGGATAGTAATGCTAAAAAGGATAATTATGCAAAAACTGAGGAATTATTAGATATTTTACTTGAATTTAGAAAAAATGGTGTTGCAATAATTGAATTAAGTGGTGGTGAACCCCTATCTCATCCTGATTTTGAGAAAATCCTAAAATTCTCTTTAGAAACATTTGATGTTGTTGCTGTTATTACTAACGGCTCATTAATCACTGAAAAACTTTTAGATAGTCTACAAAAATATAAAAGCAAGATAGTTTTTCAAGTTGGTTTACATAGTGCTGATGAAAAATATATGGACTGGTTCTGTGGATACAAGAATGCATTTAAGAGAAGTAAAAAAGTTATTAAACAAATAACTGATAGAAAATTTCATTTAAGAGTTGTTATGATGGTGACTCCTTTTAATATGAATAATATTTTTGAAACCGTTGAATTAGCAAGTTCATTAGGTATTCCATTTAAACCATTAGAACACAATTATAACTTAGGAATGTATACCATTGGTATTAGTCCTGTTACTCCCATGGGTAGAGGTGAAAAATTCCCAGAACTGATCTTTAAACAAGAAGATATGAATATCTTCTTAAAAGAAATGGAAAAAGTAAGAGTTGAGTTTGCTGATTTTATCTTTAAGATGCCAGAACACCATCCTATCTACAACTTATCTGAAAGAGGCAATTGTGGTGTTGGCTCAAGGTCATTAACAATTACTCCTCAAGGAGATATGAAGTTATGTGGTATGGGTGATGAAAAAATACTTAGTTGGGGTAATATTTATAAAGAAAACCTATCTGATATTTTTGCTAAGAATTTTGGAGCTATTGTAGGTGAGATTAAAACTCCAGAAAAGAATATTTGTGGGGATTGTGAACACTTGATTTTTTGTATGCCATGCTTAGCAAGAGCATTTTTAAAGTTTAGTGAAATAGGAGAATCATGCACTTGGGGAGTTAATCTAAATTTAAATGATGTTTTAAATAAATTCTGAAGAATGTCTTTCTTGATTACAAAAATTTTCGATTTTTGGTGATCTCTGATTTTCTCATGCTTAAGGAAATATTTGATTTCCTGTTTTCATTTATCATTTTTAAAAAGTTTAGAGGAGTTTTTATAAAATGGAGGATAAAAATAGTTTTTTTGTAGGTGAAGATGTAGCTATTCATCTTAACAATGTAGATAAGTCCTATCAGGATTTTCAAGCTTTAAAAAATGTTTCTTTTGAAGTGAAAAAAGGTCAAATTTTTGGTTTTTTAGGTAGCAATGGTTCAGGTAAAACAAGTACAATTAAGTTGATTTTAGGTTTAATTACCCCATCTTCAGGTGAAGTAAAGTTATGTGGCAAAAGTCCACTTAATAAAGAATTAAAATCAAAAGTAGGGTCTTTGTTAGAATTCAATGGTTTAATAGCTAATTTAACTGGTATGGAGAATTTAACATTTTGGGGAGGTTTATATGACATTAACAAAAAGGAAGCCATTCCAAAATCATGGGAATTACTAAAACTCTTCAAATTAAGTGAATGGGCTGATGTTAAAGTTTCAAATTATTCCTACGGAATGCAAAAAAGATTAGGGCTTGCACGATCGTTAATTCAAAATCCTGAATTAATAGTATTAGATGAACCAACTTTAGGTGTTGACCCAGAAACAAGACAATTAATTAGAAAAATAATTAAAAAACTTGCAAACGAGGGTAAAACTATTTTTTTCTCATCCCATGAATTAGATGAGGTTCAAAAGGTTTGTTCTCATTTAGCAATAGTTAAAAATGGAGAAATAATTTATAAAGGCAGTTTAAATAAATTTATTGGGGATTACAGCAAATCTGAACTTTGCATTAACCTTAACACTATTGAAGAAGCTAAAAAGTTGTTATCATCAATAGAAAAAAAATTCAATGCTAAAAGAAATGGAACTCTAATAAGAATTGAAGATATAGGTGATTTTAATCTTGAAGATTATTCTGATTATAATATTTCAAATATCTACAGTAATAAGTCAACATTAGAGGAAAGCTATTTTAACATAAATACGGAGGAAGTGTGAATGAGTACAGCTATTAAAACTATGATTATGAAAGAATTAAAATCTTCACTATCAAATAATAAATATATCCTATCTCTATTACTAAACATATTTATAGTTGTTATTTTAGCATTTGAGTTAACAAATAGGATTAACAAAATAGATCCTTTAACCACTTCAATGTTGGAACTTTTATTTATAGGATTACCTCTATTTAACATTCTTATATTAAATATATCCTTATTAAATGAGATATTTGTTAATGAAAAATTAGTCAAAACCTTTGAAGCAATTTTAACAACTCCATTATCACTTTTTGAAATAACTATCTCCAAATTAATATCTATAGCTATTTTAACTTATATTCTTGTTATAAGTTCAGTTATGTCATTGTATTTAATATGGGGATTAAGATTAAATAGTTTCATTTCATTTCCAATTGAGATTTGGGTAATGATATTTATTATAGTTCCTTTATTTGGAATTTTATATGGTGCATTATCATCTTATCTCATTTTAAGATTTAATTACACAAGATTAACTGAGATATTAAATATTCCAATTATATTTGGATTTATTTTCTTATTTAGAGATCCTTCTAAATTATTAGAGGTTTTTAGTTCTGGAAAAATAGTTAGTTATCATACTATAATTAGTCTATCCATTCTATTGATAGTATTCTACAGTATTATACTACTGTTAATAAAAAAAATCAATGTAGAGAATGTTACCTTATCTAATTCCTGACTTATATTATATAATATTTTATTTTAGGAATTAAAAAATTGTACACAACCATTTTAAATAAATTTTAGGAGTTAAAATATGTCAGAATTTTTAAATCAATATCTACCTATTGTATTAATATTTGTTTTTTGTGTTTTTATATCTAAATATCTTAATAAATTAAAAAAAGATAGATGATTTTTAAAATAAATAATTATATAAATATATATCTAATAAGATTAAGATTATATAAAAATAATAAATATTAAAAATTATATATGAGGTAGATTATTATGGAAGATAAAGATTTAATAAAAAAATGTGAAGTTGGAAATTTTAATTTAGACAATGATTTAATACAAGGCTGTAAAGATGTTCTTGAAAATTCTAAAAAACATGGAAAAAAATTAGATATTAGCGATGATGAAGTTCAAACTTATCTTGAAATGGCTGAAAATCTAAAACCTAAAGATGTTACAAAAGCTCTTGAACTCGCTCTTAAAATACAAAGTAGTGAAACCATTAAAGATACTGAACTTAGAAATCAAGCATCAAGATTAATCAGAGCAATAAATATGAGTTAAACTTATGAATTCTATTTCTTTTTTTATGTATTCAAAGATGATTAAAAAGATTGTTAGTGTTTTATTAAGCTCCATAACGGAGTTTTTAGAGAATATTAATAGCTGACAGGTATTCACCCATCCAAAAGCAATATTCTACATGAGGTATGAAAGAGGAGGATGAGTTTTGAATTTTGAGGATTTAATCATTGAGAAACTGAATGACATTAAAGAAGATCAAAAAAACCTTCGTGATGATTTTAAAGAGTTAAAACATGATTTAAACCATAGAATGGATAATTTAGAAGACAGTACTAAAGAGTTAAAGGATGATTTAAACCATAGAATTGGTCATGTTGAAGATGATTTAGCTAATATTAAAGATAATCATTTAACTCATATTCATAAGGATTTAAGTTTTGTTAAAGGTTGTTTGTATTTTGTGACCCCAGCTGTTGTTGGAATACTACTAAAAATCATATTTTGGGGATGAAAAAATAATTCTTCCTTTTTTTAGCTATTTTCTACCACTACTCATTTTAAACAAGACGATCTGGATTTAAATATTCTTCTCTTAGAAATTTAACATCCAAAGAATCTCCTAACTTACTTTTCAAACCTTCAAAATTTTGATTATCATTTTTAATAGCTACTTGAAAATGAACACCTTCATCAAAATCTTTTTTTAAAACCTTAAGATCATTTCTTCTAATCTCATTTGTAACAAATTTCAAATTAGAATAATCAAAAGATAATTCACAGATTTGATAGAGATATAAATTAACAGTATTAGAAATATCTATTGTTTCTTGGACAGATTTACTATATGCTCTTACTAAACCACCTGCACCTAATTTAATCCCTCCAAAATATCTACTTACAATAACTAAGACATTTTTCAGACCATTTTGCCTTAAAACATTTAACATAGGCTTTCCAGCTGTTCCACCAGGTTCATCATCATCATCAAAACTCTCAGCTTCATTAACAATAAAGGCAGTACAATTATGAGTTGCATCATTATATCTTGTAGAAATGGTTTTAATAATCTCTTTAGCTTTTGTTCTACTTTTCACAGGAAACAATCTGCAAACAAATAAAGATTTCTTTACTTCAATTCTATTTTCTATGTTTTCAGCAATTGTTTTCACGGCAATCTTTTTATAATATTTTAACTATATACTACTTTAAGTTATTTCTACCTTAGCATTAGGATCAAATGGGTTAGTACGAATAGCTAAAGAGTACATATAAGGAAAATTATTTTTCAAATAGTACAAGTGGTTTAACCATTCATAGATTAAATTAAAGTAAACTCTATCTATATCACCAGTTAGATGTTGTAAATCAGCTTCACCTATATTTTCAAGGGTACCTCTTTTCTCCAATTCTTCATCAAGATGAAAAATACCTAAAAGTAAATTTGATAAATTCTCCTTTTCTAGCAAAACAGGATTTTCAATCATCCTAAGCAAAAAAGATCTCTTACTGATTAAAAACTCTTGTAAATTCCCTAAAAAAATATGTTTTTTCTCATTTGAAATTTTCAACTCAAAAGGATAATCACTTCTTCTGAGATTCTTCATGAAACCACGAAGCTCATTAGATTCTAAACATTCAAGACTATCAAGAAAATTAAGAAGTTCTTCTCTTTTTTGATTAATCTCAGAAAAATTCGAGAGCAAATGATTACCAATTTCTGAAAAAAATATATTCATTAACATTTCAAGCTTATCTAATACAGCCTCTTTTTCTTTACGATCAATAACACTTTCAATCACTAAAACAACAATTAAAATATCAATTGGAACAAATGCTAAATCAATAACCATGTAGAATATAACATGCTCAGGATCATGAAACTGTATAAATGCTATTGAATAAAATATAATGGAGATAACAATCAATATAATAGCTAAACAAATTTTCCAGCCTTTTAAGTTCATATTAAACACTCCTCCTACAGTTGCCATGGAAAATCAATATAAATTAGAAATGGCTATTTCTTATTATCCCATGGTCTTAATTGTTTATTTTCTATTTTTAAAATATTCAATATCTTACCAACAATAAAATCCATCATATCATAAATGTCTTTTGGATTATTATAAAATCCAGGCATTGCAGGTAAAATCACTCCACCTTCCTCACTAATTTTTAACATGTTATGAATATGAACTGTTCTAAGTGGTGTTTCCCGTGGAACAACAATTAACATCCTTTTTTCTTTCAATGCGACATCAGCAACTCTTGTAATTGAATTATTCCCATAACCATTTGCAATAGCAGATAACGTCTTCATAGAACAAGGAACGACAATTAAAGAATCAAATTTAAATGAACCACTATTTATAGAACTTGTTAAATCACTAGATTCATAGTACATATCTGATAAATTCTTAATATCATCTAACTCTTCATCTAACTCATATCCTATTATAGTTTCCGCAGATTTAGTTATTAAAAGCCCAGTTTCAATTCCTATTTCTTTTAGAGCCCTCAACAATCTAACACCATAAGAAACCCCACTTGCTCCAGTAATAGCTATTACAATCATATATACTCCATTCTCCTAGTGGAATGAATTAAATTTACAAAAAATATTATGGTATATGAGATAAGTAATTTCAATGAATTGATGAGAAAATTTTTGTTTAAATGTTATTTCTTATTTTAAAAATTTTTCATTGTTGAAAATTTATTTTCAACTTATAAAATCTTGATTATTAAAAATCGAAGACTTTTAATTTAGGAGATATTTATTTCCCGATTGTTATAGGATATAACTTATGAAAACTTATTTTCCGTTCTCTTGAAGGTGTGGATGGAATAACTTAGGAAACGAAGTTTACATTTTTTCTGAAAGAAATTTAAGAGAATCTTGATTCGCCGTTTTTAAAAGTTTCTTCTAAATAGAAAAATAAAGTATTGAATCACCAACCTCTATCTTGCATTCTTTCATTGTCACTAATTTCAGATATTTCAAGTCCCTTCATTGCTTCCCCTAAGCCTTTAGAAACTTGAGCTAAAATGTTTGGTTTATCATAATTCGCTGTTGCTTCAACTATCGCTTTTGCAAACTCAACAGGATTATTTGACTTAAATATGCCTGAACCAACGAATATTCCATCAGAACCAAGTTGCATCATTAAAGATGCATCTGCTGGAGTTGCGATTCCACCAGCAGCAAAATTAACGACAGGTAGTTTACCAACTTCAGCCGTTTTTTTAACAAGTAGATATGGTGCTTCTATGAATCCTGCAAAGTTTCTAAGTTCTTCTTCATTTTTTCCTTTAATTTCACGAATTTCACTCATAACTCTTCTCATATGACGAACTGCCTCAACAATATTTCCAGTTCCAGGTTCACCTTTAGTTCTAATCATAGTGGCACCTTCATCAATTCTACGTAAAGCTTCCCCTAAATCTCTTGCACCACAGACGAAAGGTATGGTAAATTCTTTTTTATTAATGTGATATTCTTCATCGGCAGGTGTAAGTACTTCACTTTCATCAATCATATCTACCCCTAATGTTTCTAAAATTTGTGCTTCAGCAACATGTCCAATTCTTGACTTTGCCATAACAGGTATTGAAACAGCATCAAGAATTTCTTGAACTTTATTAGGATCAGCCATACGAGCAACTCCACCTGAGGCTCTAATATCAGCGGGTACTTTTTCTAATGCCATTACAGCCACAGCACCAGCATCTTCAGCTATTATAGCTTGTTCAGCATTAACAACATCCATAACAACTCCACCTTTTGTCATTTTTGCAAATCCTTCTTTTAAAACATCAGTCCCTTTAACCATGTTAATTCCTCCATATTAAATTATAATAATAAACATTATTTACAAAGCAATTAGATATTATATCTTACTCTTGATAATATATAATATTATACATTAGTAGAGGATGTAAATTTTTGTGGAGTTTTTCTAAAATTTTCAAGTTTATTTATAAATAAAAGTCAATTTTTCCAAATAACTCCACACTTTTTTACACCCTCCATTAGTAACTATTCTAAATATAACTATTGTTATAATAATACAAAACTTTTATATGTTAGTTTACGAAGATGCTATATTCATGTCAAAACTATTTAGAAGGAAAATATTCACAGAAAACTATTCCTTTAGTAAATTTTCTAAAGAACTCTCCACTTTTAGCTTAATTATAGCAGGTTTAGGAGCCATATTGGGGACTGGAATTTTTGTTCTTCCAGGTGTTGTTGCCGCCCGTTATACTGGACCTGCTTTAACAATTTCTTTTATTTCAGCTGGATTCTCTGCTTTTTGTGTTGCTCTTTCTTACTCAGAACTTGCTTCAATATATCCTAAATCAGAAGGGGGTGCTTATGCATATACCTATTTCACTTTAGGTGAAATTGTAGCATGGATTACTGGTTGGGCTTTAATTTTAGAATACTTTGTTGTAGTAGCAATAATTTCTGTTTCATGGTCTGGATACTTCGCAAATTTCATAGGTTATATTGGAATAAATTTACCTGATGCTATAATGTCACCACCAATCATCTTCACTTCTTCAAATCAACTTGCATTTTCTGGTAGCCTGATTAATCTACCTTCTATTTTCATTTTTGGTATTGTTTCCATTATTATTTTTAGAGGTATTAGATGGGCAAATTTTGTGAATACATTTGTGGTTATTTTAAAACTATTGGTTATCTTTTTATTTATTTGTTTTGGATTATCGCATATTGATCTTTCTAACTATATCCCTTATATTCCTTCCAATACTGGAGTTTACGGTCAATTTGGATTATCTGGTATTTTAAGAGGTATGGCTACAGCATTCCCTGCTTTCATAGGTTTTGATGTTTTAACTACTTTGACTCAAGAATGTAAGAATCCTCAGAAGGCTGTTCCTCGAGGAATTACTCTATCTTTACTATCAGCTGTAGTTCTCTACATTTCAGTATCCATTGTTCTAACAGGAATTGTTAATTATACTACTTTAGATGTTCCACAACCATTGAGTTATGCTGTTAATCAAATATCATCTCTAAGATGGCTAATTCCAATACTTGATCTTGGAGCTATTTTAGGTTTAGTCTCTGGAATCATAGTTTATAGTCTTGGACTTACTCGTACTTTTTATTCTATCTCTAATGATGGGATGTTACCAAAAAACCTCTGCTCTATTCATCCAAAATTCAAAACACCTTACAAAGCAACTATTATTTTAGCTGTTATGGGCATGGTGGTTGTAGGTTTGTTTCCTATTGGTTTTCTTGCGAATCTCATTTCAATTGGAGCTTTAACGGTATTTATAATAATATGCTGTGCTGTTATTGTTTTTAGAAAAAGACAACCAGATATAAAGCGACTTTTTAAAGCACCTTTGGTTCCATTCTTACCAATACTTGGAATCATAACCTGTGCAGTACAAATGCTATCTCTACCTTTTTTGATATGGATGATTTTCATTGCCTGGATGGGATTTGGTTTGTTGATATACTTCATATACTCAAGAGAAAAAAGCCTTTTAAACATAAAATTGCCTTGAAAAGATAATTTAAAGTTAAATATACATCTTTTTAACTTCTTCTAACAGTAAAAACATAAATTTACTAAATTTGACACCATTGATGAAATATAGAAAACTATATTATACCCTATGAAAACAAAATATATAGATACAAAGGAAATATTAGAAAAATAAGTTGATAAATCTCAAGAATTTAGACTCTATTCAAACAAAATAGATAAGAAAGCTTTTTTTAATAATATTCAATACTTATAAATTTATTTTTAATAAAAATGAAGGCATATTGATATTAGATTACTTTTTAACTTAAAATTCAGGTTCAAGGAAAAGTGAAATCAATGGATTTTTTAACATCGATTATATACATAGTTATTTTTATTATAACAATGGTTTTTATTTTCTCTGCAGGGCTATTAACTCCAATGATTGGTAAAAAAAACATTGCCATTGTTGGAGTTGCAGGGTTTATAATTGGAATTATTGGAGGAGGCTTCCTTATAATTCCAATATATCAAGATTTACCCTATCTTATTGGAGATATTCATTCGGTTATAGATCCAAATCATGAAGTTTTAAAGGTATCAGTTTCATCTAAAAGTAACTTAAATCAATCGATTGAAGCAATTAAAAAGATGAAAGGATTCAAATCTTTAAAAGAAACAGGTTTTAAAATACTCACCACATCTTTTTCAGCAGATAGAAAGAAGTTCATTGAGAATCATCTATCACAACAATATATGTCTTATGAAGTCAATCCTTCTGGGGTGGTAAAAGTTTTCACAAACAAAGGCTTTGAGTTAAATGAAGTTAATAATTTTTCCCAATGGTTACATTATACTGGAGCAATTACAACCTTATCTTCTTTCATATATTTTGATGTTGATGTTAATGCATTTAATGTTGTTGAAAATATTAACAACTTCAATAAAGGGGATATTATTATTGAATCAGCTACAGGACCTGTTCAAGACACTATTAACTTTGTTAAAAGTAAATCTGATGATAAATATGTTTTATTGGTTACAGGTATAATAGGCTTATTCATTGCTATGCTTGGTTCATTTTGGGATACTGTTCATGGATTTATAAAAAGCAATAATTAGAGGAAGAAGACTATAAATTATAAGGCAGGAAAATCTAAATGAACTCAACAATACTTTCTTCAGGTGGTAAAGATAGTACTATGGCTATTTACTCTTCGATTTTAAATGGAGATAATGTTAAATATCTGTTTTCAATGAAGTCATTAAATGATGAATCCTACATGTTCCATGTCCCTAATATAGATTTAAGTAGTTTAATAGCTAAAGCATTAGATATTCCCATATTAACAGCTACAACAACTGGAAAAAAAGAAGAGGAATTAAATGATTTGGAGAAAGGATTAATTGAGCTTAAAAACAGAGGTGTGGATTCTGTTTATAGTGGAGCTCTTTTTTCAACTTATCAAAAAACGAGAATTGATAGGATCTGTGAAAAAATAGGCTTAAAATCCATTGCTCCATTATGGAATATAGATCCTGAAGAATACATGAGAAACATCATTGATTTAGGATTTAAAGTTATTATTACTGGAGTTTCTGCAGAAGGACTTGGGCGGTCATGGTTAGGAAGAGAAATTACTCATGATACAGTTAATGAGTTAATATCTATTAAAAAAAATGTATGTGATATTAATCTATGTTTTGAAGGTGGAGAAGCAGAAACTTTAGTTCTTGATGGACCAATTTTCAAGAAAAGAATAAAAATTATTGAAGCTGAAACAATATGGAAAAATGATAATGGTGTTTACCATGTTAAAAAAGCGATTTTAGAAGATAAATAGGGTCTGTAGTAATCGACCAAAGTTTTAAAAATAATACTTGCATCAAAACTCATCAAATTATAAAAATCCAATTTGAAAGGTTTCATAAGTGTTAGGAATTATGATGATATGTTATAAAAGTTGAGTAAAGTACTATAATAGTGAAAATATACAGCAAGTGAAGATGGAAAATGAGATAAAAGAATTACATAATCATTATTTTGGATTTATAAAAATAGACTACAGACAAATGAACTATACAAGATAAGTCATACAAACACCTGCTAATATATCATGACTCTAAAAATAGACTTATCTAAAGAATACATTAGCTATTTGAGTTAACAGAAATCCTCTATTAAATTTGGATGGTGACCCTTTAACTACTGGTGTTTTTGTGTGTATGGAATGGGAATGTTAATAGTTATTTTAAAGACCATAATTGATCAGTTCCTTACAGACATCATTGGTGTCACTTTATCATATTTTCTCCAGACCTTGCTTTTCACGATTAAAATTAAGTTTTTTAAGAAGATGTGGTAAGTGAGATTATGTGTCACTATTTGGGAAGTTAGATGATACTGTAACCATTCGCCTTCATTTAGAGAAAGATATTGTTTGCCTTGTTTTTTCTTGTCTTAAGTTTAAGTTTTCTCGCTCGTTATGAGCTGAAGATTTGAGAACTGTTAATGTCATATGGATTTCCATATTATTATCTTTTTTGAAATATTGGCTAATTTTTGACCTAATCTTTCTTTTATTACTATGCACATATTTTAATTCTTTCATTGGGTAATTGAGATGTGTTTTAGGTCTTCTTCTTTGCTTGTTTTAGGAAACTCAACAGTATAAATATGTATCTAATCAAATAAATGACTTTTGTAAATACATTCTAAATCGTTGGCAAATAAAGGCAAATTTATTATCTGGGTTCTACTGTATGTTTGCTTTACAAATTTCAGATTTCTAAGTCATATTTTCCCTTAAAAATTCCATATTTTTTGATATTATGGAAATTACAGAAAATTTGAATATATTTTTCTCCAATTAGCTTTATTCGGTGATTTTTTTTTATTTTAAAAAATAAATTTTTTAAAATTAAGAACATTAATAAAATTAAGAACATTAATGATTAAAATTTATTTAAAAAATTAAAAACTTTTCAATAATTACTATAAACTATTCAATGAAAATAATATTTTTAAAGAAATAGTTAATATTATATACTACTTAACAACATAATTAGTAATATAAAACTAAAGGAGGTAAAAAAAATGATGGAAAACCTTAATTTTAGCATCCAAAAATTGGAGAAAGATGAAAAAGGTCAAGGTGCCGCAGAATACATTCTGCTTTTTGGTGGGGTAATCATAATAGCTATTGTTGCATTAATCATCTATAAATCATATTTTGGTAATGGAACTACAGATTTAAATGCTAGTAAAGATGTTAATGAAGTTAGGAATATGATAAAATCATGAAAATATGATGAAGATAAAATGAGAAAGGAATTTAATATTTTAAATGAAGAATCAGGACAATCAAGTGCTGAACTAATGCTTTTAGTAGGAACTATTATTGTTATAGTTCTTTTAGTAGGAGTTTATGTTACCAATATTTTACATTCAATAGATAATGGATTAAAAAACCTTGTTGAAAATGGGCGAGACTCACTAATAAATAGATTATAACGATCATTATCATATGCAATCTATGAGATAGATATTTAATGTATCTTTCCAAGCTAAGAACAAGAATACAGCTAAAGATTTCTATAGTTAGTAGATTAAGAATCCCCACCCTATATTATGGTGAAGAGGTTTAATCACTTGATTATACGACCTTTAATATCTATTTCTCCTTTACGAATACGAGTGGATGAAATTGGAATACCATCATCAGCTACAACATAACTTATAACAAAAATCGCTAATTGATCCATATTTTTTTGTTCACGTATTTCATTAATTTTAACGGCTGTTGGTTCAGTTTCTTCACTAACGACAATAGCATCAAAATCTTCATCAAAAATCGTTGAACCAAAAGAGTCATCTAATTTGAAAATAGAGAAGTTAACATTATTACATTTACTTAAAAATTCATTTAAATTAAACATTCTAATAGAACATGGTTCTACATTACCTTTAACTTGTGCAAACTCTGTAGAAGTAACACCAATAACAACATTATTGCCTATTTCAAAAGCAGTTTCTAAAAGTTTCCTATGACCATGATGGAATCTATCAAATGTTCCTCCAACAGCCACTTTATAATATTTTTTTTCAAACATTTTAAATCAGTTATGCTGTAAATTAAAATGATTTGTTCATCATTTTGGGTTTAATTATATTTTTCAGCATTGTTATTTTACCTCTCTTCAGCTTTTTTTATTTATAAATTCAATATTTTCTACATATGTCATGAAAATTTTCAAATATCTTTTCTCCATTTTGAGTGTGATGTACCTCTGGATGAAACTGAATACCATATAATGGTCTGTTTTTGTGTTTAATAGTCTCAAACCTACAGATTTTTGAGCTTGCTAAAACCTTGAAATCATCTGAAATAGATGTTATTTCGTCTTTATGAGATGCCCAAACATCCATTTCACTTCCAATTCCTCTGAAAATATCATCTTCTTCAAGAATATCTATTTTAATCTTAGCATAACTTTCAGATTCTGCTGATGCAATACTTCCACCAAAAACTTTTCCTATTAACTGATGACCTAAGCATATCCCTAAAATTGGAATATTGATCTCTCTAATGTACTTATCACTATTTCCAGATTCTTTGATAGAAGGTCCTCCACCCAATATTAATCCAATAGGTTTTTTACTTAATATTTCATCCACAGAATACTTGTTTGAAACCAATTCAGATGAAATATTTAAATATTTTAAGTTTCTATTAATTCTATGATTGTACTGTCCTTTATTGTTGATTACTAAAATTGTCATAGTCATTCCTAATTTTATTTCATCTTTAATTGATTTTTATCTATTAATTTAATCAAATCTTTTCATAGATTATAAATCAACTATATCTTTATTTTATAGACTCTCTTATTTTTTTTAAAAATAAAATCATATATGAGTACAAATATCTTATAAATTAAAAAATTGGATAAAGTTTATATATAAAATAATATAAATGTATATTTATGGAATTTAAAGATTTAATATACATTATAGTAGCTATTCTTATAGCAGTTATACTAATCAAGTTTATTGTTTGGATTATACCTGTTATAGCAGTCATCATAATAGCATTTGTTATCTACAAATACTTAAAAGAAAGACATTAGAATAGATATTTTAATATTAGACATTTTAATAGAGAACTCACTTTTCATAAGGATAATGGATATTTCACTTACTAATATTTGTATTAGTGCCATTATACTTACTTTTTTGTTATAAAATAGGATATTTACTTTTCTTTATATATTTATATAATAAATCATCATATATTATTTTATATTTTCTAAATCATTGTATGCTGATGTTGCAGCTATTGCACCTTCACCACAAGCAACAACTAACTGCTGTAATCCTCCTGTAATATCTCCAGCAGAGTAAACAAAAAGCATGCTGGTTTCCTGTTTTTTATCAGTAACTATCTGATTAGCATCATCAAGTTTTATATTAAGATTTTTAGTCAATTCAATTGATGATGGTAGTGAGCCAATAGCTACAAAAACTCCATCGGTTTTTATTTCTCTCTGATTACCTTTTTTATCCTCTAAAATAACAGATTTTACAAATTTATCTCCTTTAATTTCTTTAATATTTGAACTGGGAATAATTTTAATATTTTTATTCTTGATTTTTTCTTGTAAATAATGTTCTGCTCTAAATTCTTCTCTTCTATGGACTATTGTAACATCCACTCCAAGATTATCTAAGAAAATAGCTTCTTGTAAACTACTATTCCCTCCACCAATCACTATGGTTTTTTTATCCTTATAAAATATTCCATCACAAGTTGCACAATAGCTAACACCAAGACCTAAAAACTTTTCTTCACCAGTAACCCCTATTTTTCTATGTTTTCTTCCCATAGTTAATATAATAGCTTTAGCAAAATATTTAGTCTTAGTTGTAGTTATTTCAAATCCATTTTCAACTTTAATAATATTTTCTGCACTCTCATTTTCTTTTATTTCTAAGAACTTCTGTGCTTGCTGTTTCATTTTTGACATTAATATCATCCCTGAAATTAATTCAAAACCAGGATAATTTCCCATCGAAGGAATTTCTAATCCAAGCCCACCAGCTATTGTTTTTTCAAGAATTAATGATTTGGAACCTTGCCTTCCAGTATATATTCCAGCTGTTAATCCTGCGGGACCCGCACCCACAATAATAATGTCGTAGCTTTCCATATAATCGCCTTAAATAGTTCTGAATTTTAAAATAATAGGATTAATCATTTCTCATTGTTTAATGATTTATTAATTAATGAACTGAAACAACCACAATTTTCTTTCTTACTATCATCATACTTTGGTTTTTTTAGTTCTTGGGCTGTAACAGATAAGAAACAGTATGGATAACCAGTTTCATCTGTTTTTCTTAATATTGATGATATACCTTTAAAATAACAGTTAATATCACCAGTATTGCCAATATCCATAGTAAAGGGATTTGAACCTTTAAGACTTCCAAAGAACTCACTAATTTTATTCAGGTCTTCTTCATTGCATCGAAAGTTTATACTCATTATTCCATCATTTCTAATTTTAAGCCCAACGAATCTTTCATTAAGTTCTAATTTCTCATTAGAAATAGTTTTAAATATTACATTTTCACTAATTTCTGACATTTCTACACCAAATTGATTCAATGACAGTTCAATATACTTAATAATTTAGTGTTTAATTTATCACTAAATTCTTGTGTTAATAATTTGTTTTATATTTTTATAATATAAAAACCTTGTTTTTATAGAGTCTGTAAAAAATTGTGGAGTTTTTCTTTACATTGCTTCATTTCTCAAAGAGAGCTAAAATATTCCAATAACCCATCAATTACTAAAAATCTTCGATTTTTAGTAATTGATCAATTTACGAATAATCCT
>JAISZW010000133.1 GCA_031284445.1 Candidatus Methanovirga basalitermitum
AGCGGTAAAAAACACTTTTTTGACTGTACTTTTAGCAGGACTAACAATATCTAAGCTAACTCCAGATAACAAGACACTACAATGCCTCACTAAAATGTGAAAATCTAACACCCTATAAAAAAATAGAACCCTAAATATGTTATGACATGAAATAATCATAGAAAATGCTTGAAAATTCTTGATTTCTAACACACTATCCATTAGAGAGAGAATCCAAAAAATACCTATATCTGGTGTTAGATTTTGAGCAAAAATCAAAGCATATTCTTGTATTTTTCATCATATTTTAAGTAAATATACCTATACTCTTTTACAGGCTCCCAAAATCATAAGCTTTATATGCTAAAAAATACAAATATCTTATTAAACTTAGTTAAACCTTAGTTCTTATTTCATTATATTAAGTTTATATAAGCTATAGAAAAAGTTATATATGTTATAAAATAATTAGGAGTGATATTATGAAGTATCAGATGTATGATGATATAATTGAACAACCAAAAGCAATTAAAGAAACCACCAAAGCAGAATCTTCTCATATGAATGATATCTCAGAAAAATTAGCTAATTTAGATAGAATATACTTAGTTGGATCTGGGAGTTCACTTTCAACTCTTTATTCTGTTAAAGATGCATTAGAAATGGTTTCTAACTTGAACATCGATGTATGTACAGGATTTGAGTTTTATTACAATAAAAGAATTGATAATAAAAATATGGGTGGAATATTCACTTCACAATCTGGTGAGACTGGGGATACATTAACTGGGCTTAGAAAAGCAAACGAGTTAGAAATGTACACAGTTTCAATAACCAACGAAGATAATAGCCATATATACAATGAAGCTAAAGATAGCATCCTAACAAGAGCAACTCATGAAGAATCTATTCTTGGAACAAAAACTTATATAAGCCAACTGTATTCATTATATAATATTCTATTTAAGGCATCAGACTATGAAAAATCCGAAAATTTATTAAAAGAAATGAAAACAATACCAGATCTAATGGAAAAAATAATCAAAACATCAGAACAAGAAAATAAAGAATTAGCAGAGAAAATGAAAGATGAAGAGATATTTTACTGTATGGGTAGTGGACCAAACTTTGGCTTAGCATACAAAACATCAATGACAATGTTTATGGAAGGAGCCTTAAAACATTCCTGCCCATTATATTCTTCAGAGTTTCGTCATGGTTTGATTGAAAGAGCTGAGGAAAATGTACCGATCGTATTTTTAGATGCTGATTATCCATCAGATGAAATCACGAAAAAAGCTATTGAGTTCTCAAATGGTCTAAATGCTAAGACAATGGTTTTTAATCTAAAAGATTATGCAAATATTGACAATCTTTTATCACCGTTTATTCTTGCAATCCCTCTTGAGTGGTTTGTTTATTATCTATCAGATTTCAACGGTGAAGATCCTGGAAGTACAAGGCACATAGGAAAAGTAAGATATTAGAAAATAAAAAAATAGAATTATAATGATTTATTTTTCTATTCAACAATAATAACTTTTAATTTAAAATAAAATCACAGATTTATTCACAACGTGAATTTAGAAAATGGAGAATAAATTCTCCTAAATTAAAAGTCTTCGATTTTTAACAAACAATTTTTTCTAAGCATGATAAAATCAAAGATTACCAAAAATCGAAGATTTTCTTAAATTTTGTTTTGTTAGCAAATTTTCAATTTGCTAAATTGCCTTTGGCAACAAATCAAAGATTTTTCGTTTCTAACTTTAAAAAATCAAAAATTTTTTAAAATAAAAATATTTAATTTACCTAAAAAATTAGGTATTGAACTATAAATACTTAATTAAAATTAATTTTTACTTTCTTAGATTCAATTTTAGGCAAATTTAAAGATAAAACTCCATTATCTAACTCTCCTTTTACATCGTCTATCTTTATTTTTTGAGGCAAATTAATTGTCCTTTTAGCATCACCAAAATTCCTGCCTTTTATTAAAAATTGATGTTCCTTATTCTCTAAATCACACACACCATCACAGACTCCTGTAAAGTATGCTTGAATTGTTAAATCTTTACCAGCAATTTCAACATTTATTGATTCTTTTTTAACACCTGGAAGATCAGCTTTTAAGTAAAATGCATTTCCTAAATCTAACAAATCTATGTTAATTTTAAAAAGATTATCTGTATAATCCTTTATTTTAGAATCAACATCCTTTCGAAGAGATTTTAAATTTAAGACAACATCATCCATTGTTTGACCAAAATCATTAGCCACTTTTCCAGCGATATTTTTTCCTATTTTTAAATGCTTATCTATCACATCTTTATTTATAAAATCTTTATTTATAAAATCTTCATCCTTTTTAACATCTTCTTTTTCTAGCCTAAAATTTTCATCCTTTTTAACATCTTCTTTTTCTAGCCTAATATTTTCATCCTTTTTAACATCTTCTTTTTCTATCCTAATATTTTCACCCATTTTAACATCTTCTTTTTCTATCCTAATATTTTCACCCATTTGAATCACCTTTAAACGACCTTAATAGCTATGAATATATTGTAGTTCAGATTCTCTAATTTTTTAAAATTCAAACCAACACTTTACAATACCATTTTTTATACAGATCCATTTTGAGCCTGTAAGAAAGTGTGGAGTTACTTGGAAAAACTTGCTTTTATTTATAAAATAACTTTGAAAATTTTAGAAAAACTTCACAAAACTTTACATTTTCATAGTAATTTTTTGTATGATGACATATAAATATTTATAAAAAACCTTAAGTTGAAAATATTGTTTTTTATATAAAAGAGGGTGTAAAAAAGTGTGGAGTTTTTTTTCGATTTTTAAAAAAAATCGAAACCATCATAAACCTTTATTTTACTAAAAGTATCATCCACACAAAACTCATACTTATTTAGGGAATATAAATCCAAAGTTTAGGTGATGGATGAAATCAAAAATCATCTTAGGAAGGTATAAATGTAAAGTTTGCGGTAAAAAAATATTCTATTGGTTTAGGTAACCTTAAAAAAGAGAATAAAAGCTTTTTTAAAACATGTTACAGGATAAAATTAGACAATCAAAGAAAAATAGAGGATGGTTCACTTAAAAAAATAGCTAAAATTATGTAG
>JAISZW010000230.1 GCA_031284445.1 Candidatus Methanovirga basalitermitum
GTGGTAATCAATTTGATGAACTTAAACTATCTATGAGAAGCTGGACTTGTACTAAATGTAATACTAAGCATGATAGAGATATTAATGCAAGTATCAACATTCGAACTGTAGGAACTACATGGATTGCTTTTAGAAAAACTAACTTTAGTTAGTGGATTAAGAATCCCCTCCCTTTTTTAGGGAGGGGAGGTTCAAGATTAGAAATTAAAACAACAAATTTTAAATCTCGTTGTTTATATTTATTTAAAAATTTAGGGGATATAAAATGTATACAGAAAAAGTTATGGATCACTTCCAAAAACCAAGAAATGTTGGAGAAATAGAGAACCCCTCTGGTGTAGGTGAGGTTGGAAACCCTACTTGTGGGGATATGATGACCATATATATTGATGTTGATGAAAATGAAGTTATAAAAGATATAAAATTTAAAACATTTGGTTGTGGAGCAGCAATTGCAACAAGTAGTATGATTACAGAGTTAGCCATTGGAAAAACAATTGATGAAGCTTATAATATTAGTAGAAATAATGTTGCAGATGCCCTTGACGGACTACCACCAGTTAAAATGCACTGTTCTAACTTAGCAACTGATGCATTACAAGTAGCTATTGATGATTACAGATCTAAAAAGAAGAAATAAAAAATATAATCTAATATTATTTTTTCTTGACTGAAAATATATTTTTATCTATTCCTAATTTATCAACAGCAAGTTTAGCAGCAGATTGCTCTGCTTCCTTTTTACTTTTCCCTTTTCCAAGACCAAAAGACTTATTATCGAGCAATATCTTCATTATAAAGGTCTTATCATGCTGATAACCAGTTTCTTTTACTATTTCATACTTAATTTCTATTTCATTAGCATCTCCATATTCTTTAATCTTAGATTTATAGTCTGTAAAGAACACATATCGAGAATCTATAAACTTGAAAATATATCTTTCTAAGAATTCCTTAGTTTTTTCAATACCCTGATCTAAAAAAAGAGCACCTAAAAAAGATTCTACAATGTCTGCATTTGCAGATTTTATTTCGTTCTTTGTCATATTATCATTAGACATTTTAAGATATTTGTCAAATCCCAAATAAAATGAGTAATATTCTAATGCATCTTCACAAACAAAATTAGATCTTAATTTTGTAAGTCCTCCTTCTTCAAACTCTTCATAATTCTCATATAAGTAATGAGATACAAGTAAACTAAGAACAGAATCTCCTAAAAACTCTAATCGTTCGTAATCTTTCTTTAAATTATATTTCACCTTATAAGATGAATGAACAAAAGCTATTTCAAAAAGTTCTGGATTGTTCGTTTTTATATTAAATTCTTTTAGTACATTCATAAAATCACTAAAAATTCATTGTATAGTGTTTTACTAAAGTTTTCTCTAATTTATACTAATGAAATTCAGATACCAAAATTTAATAAAGTTTTCATGATTTTTTATTATCAAAAATCTCATTAAGAAAATTTAAGTAAAACAACACATCATTAAATTATTTCATTAATCTTATTTAAAAGTTATTGTTAAAATTCATAAAATGTCTGTCTTATCATCTATAATTTCTATTTTTTCTATATTCAAATATTAGCATAGTTTCATCATCAAATTGTTCCCTACATTGAGTGAAGTCATTTAATTCCTTCTTAACTTTTAATATCAATTCTCTAATCTCAATCTGATTATTCATATTTAAAACATTGATTAACCTGTCTTTTGAAAATTGCTCATCATTTTCATTTATTCCTTCAGTAATTCCATCAGTATATAAACATAATCTATCTCCTTCCTCCATCGTAGTTTCATTTTGAATATATTTCGCATTATTCGTTATTCCAAGTATGATGGATGATTTTGCAGTTAAAATAGAATAACCTGAATGATCATGGGATATAAAAGGATGTTCATGACCAGCATTTATAAAAGTTAGTTTTCCTGAGCTAATTTCTAATATTCCAAACCATACAGTTGCAAACATATTGGTTTTAGTATCATTATTCTCAATAATTTTCTCATTAATATTGCTAAAAGTTTCAACTATATTTGAATCAGAATATACATGCTCTTTAATTAAAGTTTTAACCATTGACATAAATAATGCTGCTGATATTCCTTTACCACTTACATCACCAATAACAATAGCTAAATGATCATCATCTATTAAAAAATAATCATAAAAATCCCCTCCAATATTTTTTGCTGGAATATAGAATGCATAAATGTCAAATTCGTCTAATTTGTCTGGAAATGGAGGGAAAGTATTAGGAAGCATGTTATTTTGAATTTTAGATGCAATAGAAAGTTCAGTATTAATCCTCTTTTTTTCACTCGTAGCCTCGTTCAAATCATGTATATAAACCTCCAAATTATTAATCATATCTTTAATAGAATGAGCTAAAGGTCCAATGTCATATTCTTTATGAGATAAAACCTCTAACTCATTTAAAATATTTTTTAAATTCTTATCATGTTCTTTTAACTCTCCATCTTCATTATTAAGTTTATCTAAAACATATTCTTCTGTAATCTCAGAAACTCTGTTTAGAGGTTCAGAGAATTTTTTCTGTAAATAAAACATAAGGAAAATAGAAGTACCAAAAACAAATATAATTTGTGCAAAAGTGCTTGTTTGACTTAATCTAAGCTTTATTATATAAAAAATTTCGTGTAAATTTATTGTGTAAATACTTAAAAACTTTGCAAATAAAATTGAAGATATTGACACGGCTAGGAGAACAAAAATCACGAACTCATTAAAAGACCTATTCTCTTTAATTGCAAAATCAGCCTTAATTGGTTTTAATATGACTAAAAAAACGATAAATACAATGTTAAAAAAAATAAGGGTACTGTTATGTTGATCGGTTAATAAAAAATTAAGAGATTGAATGACCAATGATATTGCATATACAATTAACATCAGATTAATAATTTTAGGAAATGCTGTTAAATATTCAGAATGAGCTTTAAAATACTTTAAAATTTGATTTTGTGAAGATATTTTTAAATATTTTAATATCATTCGACTGTCTGTTTTTTTTGGTTTATATAATTTTATATGTATAAAACCTAATATTGAAATTAATAAAATGTTAAAAATAAGAGATATATTTGTTATAAAAAAATAATCATTAATAAAATCATTTAAAATTGATTCTCGAAGTATGGTTCCAGAAAAAACTGCTTCAAAATAAACATGTGTAAATACATAGAACATATTAGCCAAACAGATTACTACAATTAATTTAACTAAATTTTCTGCTCCATGAAAATGTAATGATGCTGTTTTATTATTAAACTCAAAAGAATAATATAGTTTATAAATAAAGATGTTCATAATCAATACAATTGTAGAGAAAACAATGATTTCAGGAATACTTAATGTTTCTTGGAAATAACTACTTAAAAAAGAACTTGCTAAACTTCCAAGAGATAAACCTGCAATCCCCCATGGTCCCCATATTAAAGGAAAAAAGGATATAAGAATTATAGAAGGATAGATTTTGTATTTAAGTTCATCATTAAAGTATACATAATTATCAAAAAATGTGAAAATCATTGTATAAACTACAAAGGAGATTAAAAACCTTTTTAAAGCTGTTTTAGTTTTATCATCCAATATATTCCCTCTAAACAAACTACAATTATATATTCATCCAGCCAACATTAGCTGAACTGAGTACTGATAAGAGTAATCCTCCTATCAATAATATACTCAATATTTCCTTATACATTTTATCCTTTCCAGTATGCAACTTGTGTACCATTTATCTGAAATACTCTTGATCACTTATTACTCCAAAACCCATTTGATCCTATAGAACTAATGTTTGAAATATTTACTTTTTTATTAATAGATCTGAATTATCCATGATTTCCAGCTAAAACTTCCGCATATTGGTTTCAAATCTGATAATCATATTAAAATAGAGTATTAATTTATTATCTATTAACTTAACATTTTTTTTTGAACCTCCAGCACTTCAACTATTTTAGTAGTTTTAAGAACATCCAATACAAAGTCATTTACATTCTTAATAACTAGTTTCCCTCGTTTTTGTAATGCATTTTGCAATGAAAGGATTATTCGAATTCCTGAACTAGATATATACTCTAAATCTTTGAAATCGAGAACTAATTCTTCTATTTCAGATATATTTCTACTTAACTCTTTTTCTAACTCATGAGCAGATTCAACATCTAATCTTCCAGAAACCTCAACGATCATTTTGCAATCATATCTTTTTTTCTTAATATTCATAATGCATCACTCAACTCATCTTTTTAAATTATGTTTATACAATTGAACTACTATGGATAAAATTAGAGATCTATATCCATAGATTCTGTCTCTAAACCGATTCCTAATCCACTAACTTGTGTTAGTTTTACCAAAGGCAATTCCCGTTATCACAACGTTTGAATGTTAATAGTTGCATTTACATCTCTATCATGAGTAGTACGACATTTAGGCAAAGCTTCGTATCATTAATCCAAGACTTTCTTTAATGTATCCACATTTATGACAAGTCTTAGAGGTATATTTTTCATCCACAACCTTGAAATCTTTACCATACCAGTTATATTTATACTCTAACTGTCTTTTGACTTCATACCAATGTTGATCAGCAGTAGTTTTAGCTAATTTTTTATTCTTGAGTCCTAATTGACATTACCTACAAATATTTTATCATATTTTGATATTATTTTAGTTGTGATTTTATGTATAGGGTCTAATATTTTATTTTTTTATCATTATAAGCTTTAGATAGCTTGGTTCTTGTCTTCTTTGAGTTCTTACTCCAATTAGGAAAAATTATTAGTTCTATTAGCTAATTCTTTATTTAATCTAGCTATTCTTTTATCAGATTTCATATCCAATACTTTACCAGATTTGAACCCATCTGATAATGTCATAGAATCTTTTAATCCTAAATCAATACCCATATTTTCACCAGTTTCAGGTTTATTTATGATTATTGATTTAGAAACATTAATTGATACATAGTATTTATTGTTTTCTTTAAAGATGGTTGCTGATAATATCCTACCATCTACTTTACGAATATATTTCATTTTAATTGATGATTTAAGTTTAGGGATTTTCAATCTACCTTCAACTATTTTAATGTTACTTGTTTTGAATGTTTGAATTGATTCTTTCTTAAATTTCCATTTTACATATCCTGCACCAGCTTTATAAATATTTTGAAAACCTTTAATTAATCCTTCGTATGCTTTCTGTGCAGATATACTATCCATACCTTGAAGGAAAGAATATATTTTTTAGTTTAATAAATAATAGTATACACCACACAATTAATACTTTACTTTACGAACTACTGATAATTGTTAATTTAATATGTTGGTTTAAGTATATAAACTTACCTTTCTACCGAGGGTGTAGAAAATTGTGGAGTTTTTCTTTATATTGCTTTTTCCCAAAGAGAGCTAAAATATTCCAATAACCCCGCAACTGTCTTAAATTTACTTTTAATTTCTGATTTCTTAGTCTTGCTATAATGTTGCTCTGCCTGATTCGATGTTTTAGGTATAAAATTATCAATAGTGAACTGTAAGACTTATCAAAGTTAGAAATTATCTTTTTCTGAACTTTTATTATTACAGATGGATAATCTGTCATGATTTATATAATAATAGCTTACCTGTTTAAACATTCTTTCTTCATAAGTTCTGAATATATTGTTTACCTCTGTCAAATATCACGACTGACATTTTAGTGATTGTATCATCTTTAGTTCTTTTTAAATACCTTTTTACTTTCTCATCTAGCAGTACTTTCATGATATGAAATATATGCATACTTTGAATGTTTTAATCCCAAATCTTGC
>JAISZW010000236.1 GCA_031284445.1 Candidatus Methanovirga basalitermitum
TTATTATTTTCTATTTGTTGATATATTGATTAATTGATAAAATGTTTTATTTATAGGTTCTAAATCAAATAATGATATTTCAATTTCATTTATTAATTGTGTTTTCTCATCAGATTTTAGAAGTGGTGAAACATTTATTAATCCTTATTATGGAAAATTTTTAATTGAAAATTGTTTATTATTATTTTTTTATTTTGAAAATCTATTTAAAGGCTTGTTTGCTAATTATACTCCATCGCTTTCTGCTGTTTTTTCTGATACTGCGAATGGAGGAAGCAGCAATGGACACAAAATTTCAAACTGTTCATTTGAAAATTTGAGAGGTACAGGTGAATTTCCAGCTACGATTGGTGTTTATGATAATAATGCAAAATATAATGTTACAGAATGTTTTTTTAGAAATATTTCAAGCACTCATGCTAGTCGTCGTGCAGGTGGTTTTCAATGTAATATGAATAATAATAATAACTTTGGATATTATAATGTAACAGCAAACACATTTATTGAAATCAGAACGAATCGAAGTACAATTCAACTTACTGGGAGTTTTTCATCACTTATATTTGACAGTAATTCATTTTATAATGTAAGTGCGAATGCACAAGGAGGGGTTTTAAAATTTAATAAATTTATTTATTTATTTATTATTATTTTATTTAGGCAGTTTATGTTGGTTATACAATTTCAGGTGTTGTCTTTGGATCTTGCTGCTTTATTAATTGTTCAGGCACACAAGGTTATTTTTTTTATTTTATGTTATGATAAACATAATTAATTAAATTAAATTAAAAAAAAAGGAGGAGCAATTTATATTAATACAGGAATTGTTCCATCATTATCATATTGTGTATTTTCAGGTAATAGTATTACTACTTTAGGTGGTTGTGGAATTGACGTTTTTTATAATTTAGTAAATGCTCTTTATACTGTTTCAAATATAGAAGAAACATGTTCGATGAATAATGAACCTCATATTATAGAAATATCAACAAATTCTTTTAATTTGAATGAATGCAATGATACAAATATTGAAAATTTTGAATTTTTTGGACTTGGTACATTTTGTGATATGTATAAAACGAAAAGTGGTTGTATCTTAAGAACAGATGAAAATGCTAGAGATTGGCCATGCATTTTGATTATTGAAGAAAGAGGAAATGAAGAAGAAGGTGATGGAGAAATTGGAAAATGTATTTCTAAATCAGTAAATTTATTGAAGATTTTCAATGTTTATAGGTAAATAATAAAATGCTTGAAAGTGAGAATTTGAAATATTTATGGGATGCAACAGATTTAGGAGGAAAATGCAAATCCTATTTATTAGATAGTGTTTGTTTTAATGATTATCACTATGAAATAATAGAATCAAATTGCTCAATGCGAGATTGTCCAGATCGAAGAGTAAGTGATATTCTAACTCTTCCATGTGGAAGTTCAGATTGCTTTAAAGATGTTGATGGAGAAGATGGAAGTAATTGTGTTTTATCCTGTTCAGGTAATTATCATTACATGAATGATAGTGATAAAGGAATATGTACAACAGATCTTATGGAACAATGGACATCTAGAAAAATAAATACAAGTGCAGCTCTTTCATGTGGAAGTACTGATTGCTTTAAAGATATAAATGCATTAAATGGAAGTAATTGTGTTTCAACATGTGGAAGTAATTCAAAAGGAATTGAAGGTGTGTGTACCAGTTGTGGAAATATTAATGCTTTTGATGTAGTTTCATGTTCAGGTGGAAGTTTGACAAATTGTTATTATAAAGAAGGAGTTGATACATGTGTTACAATGAAGGATTTTATAGTGTAAATGATAATAATCATTAGTGTACATTAAAAGATTGTTCTGATAGAACAGAAACATATGAAGATTGTAATACATATTTATGTGGAAGTGGAAACTGTTATTATGATTCAGATGGAAGTTGCAAAGAGAACATGAATGGAGATGAATCAGAACCAACATGTTCTAACTCAGATCACTATGAATATGATTCGAATAGTAAAAATTGTATAGAAAAAGTAGAGAAGAAAAATTCACTAAAGAAAAAACAGAGAAGAAAAAGAAAGGTATGAAAAAGAAAGGTATGAAAAAGTAAGAGAAGAAATAGTTGAGAATAAAAATATTATATTATTCAAAATTTAACTTTATTATTAATTAAAACTATTTGTGAAATGTTTAAAACTATTCAAAAAACACAACATAACATTTATTAAACGTAAAAAAAAAAAAAATATATTTTTTTTTTATCTCTTATTTCATAATTTTATTTATTTATTTATTTTTATTTGGAGTAAAAAAATGAAAAAAAAAAAATTAAATTCCAGGAAATGTTAACAAAATAAAAAAAAATGATTTATTATTATTATTAAAATAAAATAACACTGCATAATATATCAGTCAACAACACAATTTTTACATGTTCTTTTACTAAATAAATTTCTTATTATTTTAAACTTGAGAACATTTATTTATTTACAGATTAAATATTCAGGTGTGGCTAAGCTTACTTAAAATAAAAATACTTAAAATTAAAAAAACTCAGATTTAACCAAGGCAAACAACAGAAAAAATTACTGGATCTCAACAATTTCAAAATAAGAAAAAATATATTTTCAACAAGACAATTAACATTACAGCGCAGACCTAATATCCGGTGTATTTAGACAAAAATATCACTTTATTTCGTAAAAAAAAAAATGAAAAATGAACCTTTATAAAATTTATTGTAAAAATGTAAAAAAAATGAAAATTTTTCGATTAAGGGGCAGGTAATTTTTTATTGGAGTTTTGTTTGTTGAGGTTTGCTACTTTAATAAGTTGTGGCATGTAATTTTTTGATAATTTTGTTCTTTATGGAATGTGTTTGACCACAT
>JAISZW010000028.1 GCA_031284445.1 Candidatus Methanovirga basalitermitum
TAGATAATTTAGGAATGAAGAAGTTTTGTTCAATAATTTTTACTGTTTCTTTTCCTAAATTAGTCATTTTGCTAAAATCAGTAACATGTTTTTGGTAGATTCATTGAAATACTTGTTTAACATTAAACTTTTTAATATTTATTTTCTCAAAAATTACTTCTAATTCATTGAGTGAATAATTTAAGAGATTGTACACTTTATAATTATATTTTTGACTAAGTTATAATAATTTATAATGGCAAATAAAAGGGTAAAGCAATACATTCAAGAAAAATTACAAGACCCACATTATGGTTCACATCAAGAGGTTAAAATAGGTGAAAGTAAATTAAAGGCCGATTGATTATATACATACGGTGATGGAAAAGCGATTTTAATTGAAGATAAAGAAGAAGGTGATTCTAGTTTTGAAAAAGGGAAAGAACAAGTCAAAAAATATAAAGAAGAATTAAAAAAAATTGGATATGAAGATTTTATTACAATTGTTGTTAAAGATTTAAAAGATAATATTAAGGTTGAGGTTTGACATAATGATCAATTTGAGGGTAATATCTTAAATAGTTTGAAATTTTACGAACAAAAACTAGGCACTAAACCAATAGTGGAACTTTCAAATGATATATATATATATATATAGCACAAATTAATCAAATATTACATGATAAATTTGTTATTACACATTTAAAAGATCGTATGCTATTTACTGGTTGTATCTTAGTTGCTGCCAAACATTCAAATGGATGCTTTGAGGATTATGTCGGAATAGAAGGTTTCAAATCGTGTGTTATTAATAAAATTACTAATTTATTTTCACAACCGGAAATTAAATCGCATAAAATTAATACATTAGTTAAAACATTTAGTAATATAAACATTGGCACTAATCCTGGTGACCCAACAATTGTAAAATTATGTGAATATATAAGAAAAATTTGAGAAATTATTAGTGAAAATCCATTAAGTAATATCGATATCATGAGTATTTTTTTCTCTGAATTTAATAGATATCGAGGGAAGAGCGAACATGGGCAAGTTTTTACCCCAGATCATATAGCTAGTTTAATGTCTAAGCTGCTAAAAATTAACTTGCATGATAAAATTTTAGATCCAGCATGCGGTTCTGGTGCTTTATTAGTTAAGGCAGCTAATTTAAATAATGCAAATTGAAATAACATTTATGGTAACGATTTCGACTTGACTGTATTGCAACTTTCATATATAAATATGTTATTACATAATGATGGTATCTCTAATTTAGAAAATTTTGACGCCATTGCGGATCAAAAATTCAACGAATGAGTTCATAAAAATAATATTACTAAAGTTATAGCTAATCCACCATATGAACATAGTACTGCCATCGAAATTTTACAAAATGTACTAGATAATGTTGAAGCAGGTTGCAAAATATGTTGATTAATGCCTAATACAAAAATGGATAAGATAAAGAAAAGCAAAAAACTTCTTTCAAAACATATGTTAACTGATATCATTTTATTGCCAGATATTTTCGCCGGTGTTGGTTGCGGAGAGGTATCATTGTTTATGTTTGTAGCTAAGCATCCACAAAAAAATTTAAAAGTAAAAGGTTGGTGAATTAAAGATGATGGATTTGAAACTGTTAAAAATCAAGGCTATAAAGACATAAAACATAAATGACAAAAAATTGAGCAAGATTTCTTGGAAGCATGAGAAAAAATGCAAAAAAAAGAAGACAACAATGAGTTTGGCTGAGTAGAAATCGACCCGCAAAAACAATTATCCTACCCAAAACAAGTATCTAAAAGAGAGGTTACAAAAGAGGATTTTGAACTAACTATATTAAAATATAAATTATTTAAAGCGGGAATGATTTCGAGTCAAGATACAGTTGAGTCTACATTAAAGGTATTGCAAAAATTCATGGATATTAATAATTTAGAGGATAAAGAAAACTTCTTAAAAGAAATTGCCAAAAATGGAAACGATGATGAAAAATAAACAAACAAGAGAATTTAAGCTAAGTGAGTTATTCGATATTTATGGGAGCAAATACTTATCACCAAATATTGAATATGGTGATGTCCCATTCCTCGATAAAACAAAAATAAATAATGGTGTTGTTAAATTTGTAGATGCCGATAAATCTATTTTAAATTACGGTAATTGCATAACGATCGGTGATCATTCAGCGGTGGCATTTTACCAAGAAAAATCTTTTTTATGTTCAGACCATATGAATAAACTTTATCTTAAGCAAAAATTTGGTTTATTAAATAAATATATAGCTTTATATATTTGTTCAGTAATTAATAAAGAAATAAATGGCAAATACAATTATGGGCTAATCTTTGCTAAAAATAAATGTGAATCCACTATCATCTCCCTTCCAGTCGATGACAATGGCACCCCTGACTGAAAATATATGGAAGAAAATATTAAATATATGGAAGAAAATTTAATAAATAAATTAAAAGAAAGTATACCAAAATGTGATGAGATAAATACAACTAATTGAAATAATTTCAAAATATCTGATTTATTTGTGTACGAAAAAACAAAAGGATTCAAAGTTGCTGAATTGATTGATGGTGATATTCCATACATTGCAAGGGTCGCAGTTAATAATGGAGTATCTAAATTTGCCAACAATACAGGAAACCATTATCCAAAAAATACTATTACAGTCCACCATGAATGAAAGGACACATGAGTCTCTTTTTATCAAGATAGAGAATATATAACTGATGGGATGATTGGCATTTTAAAACCAAAATTTAATTTAAATAAAGATATTGGTCTATTTTTAACTACATTAATTAATACTTGTCCAGCGAATGGACCAGTTAGTGAAATAAAAAATACCGTCATCTCCCTTCCAGTCGATGACAATGGCACCCCTGACTGAAAATATATGGAAGAATATATTAATTTGCCGCAAAACAATTCAAAAAATGGCACAGATTTAAATCATTATCCTAAATACTAAGCCTTTAAATTGTTTAATTTTACCACATTATCTAGTTTCTCGTCTAATTTTTTAATTGCTTCTCCATGCTCTTTTAAAGTGGCAACTACATCAGTATTGAATTGTTCTTGTTTTGCATTAAATTGTCTTTGTTCTCCAATAAACTGCAATACCACTTCTTTAAATGATGGTTGTTTTGGTTTTTTGTTACCACCATTTCCTCTCCCTCCACTCTTGCCACCTTTCGTTGGGTTAACTTTATTGGCAGAAACTTTTTGGTATGTAACTTCATCGCCAATTAGTTTTTTATTAACTTTTGCATCAGTTATTCTAATCTTACCCATGTAAATATTATAAATGAATAGTAAGATTGCTTATTTCTTCAATTAAGATTTCAAATTATTTAATTTAACTACATTTTCCAATTTACTTTCTATTTTATCAACTTTACTATTTAATTGTGCAATTGCTTCTCCATGCTCTTTTAAAGTAGTAATAACGGCAATATTAAATTCCTTTTGTTCTTTAATAAAAGAAACCACTTCTTTATTAAATATCTCTTGATTTTTCATAAACTCAAGGATTTGATCAAATTTAGATTTTCTTGGTTGTTTTGGTTTTCCAGGATCTTCTCCTCCATCCCCATGCCCACCTTTTGTTGGATTTATTTTGCTAGTAGAAACTTTTTGGTATGTAACTTCATCACCAATCAGCTTCTTATTGACTTTTGCATTAGTTATCTTAATTTTGCCCATGCGTATATTATAAATTTATATTACAAATGTTTACCATTTCTTCTTCTAATAATTAAATTATTAGATGATTTATTAGGTCTTCTAGTTTTCACACCCATACTTCTTTTGCCCCAAGGAGTTCGTGGTGCATCATGACCCACTACTTGTCGACCTTCTCCACCACCATGCGGGTGATCACAAGGGTTCATGGCAGAACCTCGTACTGTTGGTTTAATTCCTAGATATCTACTCTTACCAGCCTTACCT
>JAISZW010000125.1 GCA_031284445.1 Candidatus Methanovirga basalitermitum
TTTATTGATACCAATCCTAAAAGTAAATTTAAGACAGTTGTGAGGTTATTGGAATATTTTAGCTCTCTTTGGGGAATAAAGTAATATGAGGAAAAACTCCACAAAAATTTACACCCTCAATATATTATAAGATTATATAGTATAAGTTGCTTTGATAAGTTCTTAAAAAATGAATTTTTTCAAATAAAGAAAGTCATAGACTTTCTAATTGAACAAGTTCAATAAAGAACATCAATGATTAAAATTTATTTAAAAAATTAAAAACTTTTCCATAATTACTATATTAAATTTTTTAGTAATAAAAAAAATGATTATTGGGGGGATTAATTTGAAAATAGTGGTTTTAACTGGAATTCCAGGTTCTGGAAGTACAACTGTTCTTAATAAAGCCTTAGAAGAAGTTGATTATATTCACATAAATTATGGGGATGCAATGGTAGAAATAGCCAAAGAGAAAGATATAGTTAATAACAGAGATGAACTTAGAAAATTATCTCCAGATGTTCAAAGAGAGCTTCAAATTCTTGCAGCCAAGAAAATTAAAGAAAAATCAGAGAGTGAAAATGTTATTGTAGATACTCATTGCACAATAAACACTCCTGCGGGCTTTCTTCCAGGGCTTCCTGAATGGATTCTAAGAGAACTAGAACCAGATACTTTTATTATCATTGAAGCAAATCCTGATGAGATCTTAATTAGAAGATTATCTGATGATACAAGAAATCGTGATAAGGAAATGACACGAATCATTGCATTGCATCAAGAAGTTAATAGAGCGACTGCAATGGCTTATGCCACATTAACAGGAGCTACTGTTAAAATATTAGAAAATCATGACAATGAACTTGATATAATCGTTTCTAAGATGGTGGAAACATTAAATATCTAAGTTTTATTCAAATATATCATGGTGATATAAGATGACAGATATCATAGGATCAATTTTCAGTTCTTTGGATTATGTTTTTAATCCAATAATTGCTTTAGATCCTAATCCAAAGAATCCATTGTTAACAATCTTTGTTATAGCATTTTTATTATCTATTCTTACAAATCTTGCTCAAAAATATTTGATGGATCATGAAAAGCTGGATAGTATGAAAAAAAAGTCATCTGAGTTTCAGAAGAAGATGAATGCTGTTCGTAAGTCAGGAGATGCTAAGGCAATGAGTAAGTTACAAGCAGAACAGCAAGAGTTCATGAAAGCTCAAAGTGAGATCATGATGATGTCTTTTAGACCTATGTTGGTTACTATTATTCCATTTGCATTGATTTTTTGGTGGATGAGAAGTTCTATGCTTGGTCATGTTTATGTTTCACTTCCAATGTTTCCTTATTGGACTGTTTTAACTCCTCTTTGGCATTCAATAGGTATATATGGAGGAGCTCCTGATTTAAATGTAGTATTTAGTTTTGTTGGATATTACCTACCAAATGCTGTAGGATGGCTTGGTTGGTACATTTTATGTTCATTTGCATTATCTCAAGTTGTTAGAAAGTTAGTTGGCTTAAAGTCAGCATTTTAAGAATATGTTTATTATTACATTTTTTAGTTAAAAAATAAAAGTTAATCTCAATTAATATATAGTTTATGGGTGATTTAATGCCTCAGTTAAGATATAGATCTAGATCATATAAAAGAACTTTTAAAAGAACTCCTGGTGGAGTTACTGTTTTAAGATATAAAAAAAAGAAACCAAGTAAGCATGTATGTGCTGAATGTGGTAAAGTTTTACATGGTGTTCCAAGAGAAAGACCTTATCAGATAAATAAATTAGCGAAATCTAAAAAAAGACCTAATAGGTCATTTGGAGGATATTTGTGTTCAGAGTGTACCAGAAAAGCCTTTAAACATGAGGTAAGGGCATAATGATTATTACTATCGGTGGATTAGCAGGTACTGGAACTACTACAGCTGCAGATGTATTATCTAAGAAGTTTAATGTTCCATTTATCTCTGCAGGAGATATTTTTAGGCAAATGGCTAAAGAGTCTAAAATGTCTATTTTGGAGTTTAGTGATTTCGCTGAAAATAATCTTGATGTAGATATTGAAATAGATAATAGACAGAAGAAATTAGCTGAAAATTCTGAAAATCTTATTGTAGAAGGTAGACTTTCAGCTTATTTTATTGAAGCTGATCTCAAAGTTTGGATGATCACTCCATTTGATATTAGAGTTCAAAGAATCTGTGAAAGAGAATCTAAATCTTTTGATTTAGCCTCTGAAGAAGTTAAAATCCGTGAAGATAGTGAAGCTAAAAGATATTTAGAGATACATAAAATCGATATTAATAATTTAAATTTGTATGATTTAATATTAAATACTAACAGGTTTGATCCTGATAGTATAACCGAAATTATAAGTTCAACATTGAAGGTGATATAATGGCATCAATTGAAGTAGGAAGAGTTTGTGTTAAAACTGCTGGAAGAGAAGCAGGAGAAAAATGTGTAATTTTAGATATTGTTGATAAAAGTTTTGTAGAGGTTGTAGGAACTTCTGTTAAGAATAGAAGATGTAATATAAATCATTTAGAACCTACTGAGAAAACTTTAGAAGTTTCTGACGATTTAGATATTGTTAAAAGATCTTTAGAAACATTATGATCTAAATTTTATAGTGGTTAATTGATTAATTATCTCGCTTTAAATATAATTCATTTTAAAAATATTTTAGATGATAATCATTAAAATAAATGTATTTATAAAGTAATGGTATTTCTAAGGAGAATAAACTTAAAATTGAAAATATTTGTAATAAGTACAGTAATGTTAAATGTTCTTTTATTGAGATTCCTAAGGATGAAGTTTTGTATTCTAAAAAGAGTAGTTTAGATTTTAGTACTTTTAGTAGGTTGTTTTTGGGTTCTTTGATTAAAGATGAGATTGAGAAGGTTTTATATCTTGATGCTGATACTTTAGTTCTTGGTTCTTTAAAAGAGCTTTATGATTTAAATATGGAA
>JAISZW010000147.1 GCA_031284445.1 Candidatus Methanovirga basalitermitum
TTATGTAAATACACGAATATTGAAATTCAAGGAAAATCAATTGATTCCTTATGCTCATTGTACTTTGAAAGTGATATAAATTTTTCAGTTAATAGTTTAAGACTGAGGAAAGTTAAAATTGAAATTGAAAAAGGGAAATCATTAAAAGTTTTGGAAGGACTTTTTTTGGAAGAAGGATCTTTAGCCTTTGGTGTTGACATTGATGAATCTAAAATTTCAATTCTTAAATCATTTTCAAATTTTGAACTCAAAGACAAAGAAGGAAAAGGGCTAAGTTTAAGGGTGAATGAAGAAAAGTATTCACGTTCTAGTATTATTTTAAATGAAATTCCAGAAGAAATTCGAATGGTTGATGAAAACACAATTTGTATTTCTAAAAAAGGAAGAAGTATTTCAATTTTAGTTGAAAAGGAATTCTATCGAAGAATTGAAATTTCAGGAAATATTTCAGGACATTTTCACATTCGAATCACAACATTTGATCCAAGATATTCACTTCCAATTAATATTAAAATTGAAGTTGAAGGAGAAGAATTAGGAAAGAATAAAGTATCACATTTTTTTATTAATATTGAAGCATTAATCATTGGAGAATGTGAATGTGAAGGAGTTGGTAATTGTCGAATTAGACAATATAATTTTAAGCAATATAAATCATTTCAAATAACAGAAGAATTTATTCCTCCAACGATTAGCAAACAATTTTTACTTGAAGAATCTCATCCAACTTTGTTTATTGATTTTTATCCTTCTGGTAGTCAAACATGTGATAGCCAATCACAATATGATAATGGAAACCTATGCTATATTGATGGTGAAAATTTTTCTGACTCAGATTTTACTCAATACTTTTATCATAATTTTTCACTTCATGGGAATATCGAATCTTCTGTCTTAAATATTAATGTTCATGGAATTGGATTTAAATTTATTCAATTAAAATCCTATGATGATAATGTTTATTCCATTCAATATCAATACAATATTCAATGGGCTGAATTTTATGATCTTACTCTTGATAACATTTTGCTAAATTTTTTCTCTGGTCCATATGACAATGTTACAATTCATCATTTATCACTGAAAAATGGTGGGCAATTTCATGGTTCAGCAATTACTAATTTACAACCTTATGGTTACCAAATCTCTGAAGTTCTTAATATATATCCAACTCATGAATTTTTTTTAAATCCTCCAAAAAATATTAATCTTAATGTTATAAAATTTTGTGAAAGTTCAATTGACTCCATTTCATACTCTTCGCAAGATAAAATATTAATTACATGGTCTTCTGGTGAAACTACATCATTACTTCCATGTATTGAATCTTATGTTACCTACTATTACTATTTTAATGTTCTTAGCTCTCAAATAACAATTGATTTTCCACCTTCAGTCGAATTATCCTTTGATATTCATTTAATATTTTTTTCAAGCTGTTTAATTAAGGGAAAGGCCGAATCTTCTACACATTTATTTATTCATAAAAATGTAAAAGATATTTCAATAGAGCCTAATTTACTAGAATTTGTTTCAGTTACTCCTCGAAGATTAGCAATAATATTTAATGGTGAAATTTATGAAACTGGATGGGCTCCTATGCAACATCATTTTATTGAACTTTTTTCAGATGAAATTCCTTATAGTACTGCATTGTCATTTACATCAAATGGTCAACCCATTATTTTTCCAAATGATCCTTATGATTTAACTGATGAATTTTTATTAATTTCTACTGTATATATTGGCCCTTTTTCACTAAATTTCGATAACTTTCCTGAAAATCTTCAGATAGAAATATTAAATAGGGATATTACTTCTTTAATTCAATATAGCTTATCTATTTCTTCCAAAAACTTTTATTTCAAAAAGCTAACTATATTACTTACTTTATCAATTAGTATTTCTAATCCTTTTTCTCTTAATGTGAATGAATTAATTGTAGGATTTAGTGATTTCTCTATTTCTAATCCTGATTCATTTTATTATGACAAACTTCAAGTTGGTTCGATTAAAACTCCTCTCAGTTACTATGCCTCTATTATTAGTTCTCCATTTTTTTCGAATAAACCTATTGAAAGTTTAATTTTACCAAGCCCTTGTAGTATTAATTATTTAAATGGTCTTTTAAATTTTAGTGATATATCTTTATCTGTGGATGCCACTAGAATTTCAAATATTATATTTTTGGGAGGTAATTCAGGAACTTCTTTTATTTCAAAAATTTCTTCTTCAAATTCAGATAATGTAATACCTAATAGTTTTGCTTATCAGATTTTAGCTTCTCATTCTTTAACAGATATTCTTATTTATCTTGAAGCTAAAATTTCACCATCTAAACCAGTAACTATTATTTCTGAAAAAAGTATTATTCTTAATTTGATAAATCCACATGGTCATCAAATAAATAAGGAAGGAGATTTTCAATCAACACAATATCATGGAAGTTCAGATGGTGATGCTAAGTTTAATGTCTATCCAGATAGAGAATGTAGACCTAAAGAACATGATTCCCAATCTCAATTCAATTGTCTTGGTTATGGGGATATTATCATGCCTATTGATAATGTATTTAGTTACTATTTTTGGTTTTATCCAGCTAGTTCCAACCCTACCTCATTTAAAATAGATTTCACTCTTTTCCCTCCAAATATTACAGTTAACATATATAGTTTTAATTATAAACAAAAGTTAATTGTTGAGTGTCCTAATACTCTTAAATCTCTTACATTATCTAATGTTTTACTTGACAATTCAATATCTTATTATTTACCTTCAATTAATGACTTTGTTACTCATTTATATTTATTTAATAATTCCGGAGTTAGTATGTGGTCTTCAATTGATATTCGTAATCTGTATGTCGATGATTTGAGTATTATTAATTATGTTTATATATTTTTTCAACTAGCTCCTTGGGATTCTTTAACCATTTTTATTGAAGGTCTTGATGTTATAGAAACAAAACACAATTCTCCTGATTTTTTTAATTTTATTTATCGAACTAAATCCTCTCAAATAGAATTTAATAGAGTCAAAAGAATTATTTTTTCAATTTCCTCCATTTCATTGACTACTATTCAAATTAATTCAGATATCAATATGGATCCATACATGATTGAATTTAATGTACATGGTCCCATAAATTTTGTTACTGATCAAACATCTCAAGGTAATATTATAATTAATGTTACAAATAATGGTTTCCCAATTACATCCTCAACAGTTTTAACTCCTCTTATTTTTATTAAAGGACAAATTCATTATTTTCAGTATGGTGGAATTGGTTCCCCCTGTCTTTTAGATAATAATAAGTACAATTTATCTACCAATGAACTTAACATAATTCATAAATCCACTGAGAATAAATACTACCTGAGGGTTAAATCTTCACCTTCTAATCCATGCATTGAAGGTTTTAATTTAAGTCAAAATCCACAATCAACTTGTTATTTTCCAGCAAGTTCTAATTCTTCTGGATTTATATGGGTTTCTTCTTCAAATAATGTTTCCACTCATGATATTATTACTATTACTTTTGAAACAAATTCCTCAATTAATCTTGGTGGAATTCCTTGGTCATGTAATATAGTGATTGATGGTTCTTCCACTGTCACATTTGTCAATAATGCATCAGAAAATATTACACTATATACTTCTATTTCAATTAAATGTAATGTTTATAATGCTATTCAAGAAATTTCATCTTTTATAAAAGTAATTAATAATCTAATTGTTTTTTCACCTGGATATATTCTTCCTAATTTGAATGGAATTGACTGTTTTGCAATTCTATATGTAAATGCCTCATATTTGGTTTCCCATCCAAATAATTTTGCCCTTTCTTATCATCATATATATTTATCTGAAAATATTAACTCATTTGAAATTAATGATAGGAATTTTCGTATTAATTCTTTTCAAAGTCTATCCTATTTTTTACCTTTAACGCTTGAAGAATTTAGTTTTTACTTTAATATTTCTTCTGATTATCGTTTAACACTTTCTGGTTCCACTTCCAATATTCTTAAATTAAATTTCATAATTTCTTCTTATAGTGTCACTGATAATTATACTTTTGATTTATTCAATCAAATAAATCATACTTCTTCTTCTAATTTAATTTTTAATTTTAATGGTGGATCTAATATTGGTCTGGTTTTTGATAGTATTTTTCATGATTATCCAATTATTTTATCTGGCGGTATTTATCTTGTTCCA